>CAJQPE010000034.1 GCA_905480125.1 uncultured Flavobacteriales bacterium
CAAATGCTTTATTATCAATATTTACAACACTACCTTTATAGGTACCCAACAATTCTCCAGTTTCATTAGTGTCTTCAACTAACTGCCAAGATCTATTTGTTGTTTGCAAATACATAACAACACTATTATTTATCGATGGACTAAAATTGAAATACTTCAATAGTTTAAATGAAGTTGAAATTGGTGCTGTAATTTTTGCCCCATTTTTCATCAAATCAACTATTTCAGATGTGGAATTAGTCAGGGTATCCTCACTAGTCTTTACTTGATTTTGCATTACTGCAGTTGCGTTAATTCCAATCTTCTCGTACCACCTATCTTTTCCAACGCTTACTGTTCTTTTTAATGGATAAATTCTAGACATCGTAAATGTAGCCGATGGCAAAACTATGGTTACCGATGAGTCTTTACTATTCTGAGAATGACTGCCATTTAAAGTTAGATTAAACGGCTTCCCGGCAAAGCTCTTATTGTAACTTACATTCGACTTAAAAGTATTTGTTAAGAAGTCCTGCGCATTGCTATTGAAATTATTTTGAAAATTCTTACTCGATCCAAAATTTACATCTGCCGAAAAGCTGCTATTAGGTCGCGCTTTTGGGGCTTGAGAATGTTTCCAACGAATAAAATAATTACTGGTTTTAGATTGATTAATATCCTTTTCTCCTTGCTTAAACTGAGCATAAGTAAGATTAATATTTCCATCAAACTTATATCTTTTGGAGTAGTCTGATGCCAAACCCACCCCCCAACTTCCTCTAGAATAGATATCGCCGGTTAATGCTAAATCAATATAATCGTTAACTGCAAGATAATACCCTCCATCATTTAAGAAAAAGCCTAGACCGGGTGATTCACCATATGTAGGGATAATTATTCCTGATGATTGCGTTTCTTTGTTTGGGAAAAAACCAAAAGGAACTGCCAATGGTGTTGGAATACTCTGAATTTTTAAGTATGCTGGGCCTGTTACAATCTTATCATCTTTAATGAATTTCAATTTACTTGCCTCAATATGAAAATGAGGAATTTCATTGCTACAAGTGGTATATTTTCCATTCTTGATAAAAATAACTTTATCATTCATCATCTTAATATGATCGCCATGAATATAACCATCTCCCTCTTGAGTAATCGCTTTAGTTATTTTTCCTTTTTTCGTTTCAAAATTGTACCTCAAAACTTCGCTTGTAAAAGTTTGACCGTCATCAGCGAATTCGGGCCTTCCAATTAGCTTTCCTGTTGAATCAATAGTGCCATAAGCAGTTACTTCCTTAGTTTCTAAACTTAGTTCGATGAAACTCGCCTTTAACTCAATTCCTTCATATAAAAGCTCTGCATCTCCAAACAAATAGACCTTTTGATTGGCAACATCAAAACGCATCGAATCTAATGCACCATAATTAACTTTGGCACCCAAAGCACCCTCGCTTGGCTTACTAGAGCTTAAAGAGTCAATTATCGGTGGATTAGTTATTGATGTATCTTCGCAAGATACAAAAACAGCTGAATTAGAAACATTATTAGAACACAACCCGTTTATTAACAGAAAACCGTGAATTAATTGTCTTATGTATAAGTTTCGAGGCAAGTTATAATATTACATTTGCTTTCAACACTCGGAATACTCTATATAACAGTATATATTAACATTTTTCGAAAGCGTGAAATTAAACAACATTAACATATCTGTGAGAATCGTGAAACGAACTTTTTTACTGATTGTTTTGTTAACAACAATAATCGTACTAGGATTCGCACCAGAAAAAGCTCCCGATATAGGCATAAAAAAGGTAGTAATAGATGCAGGTCATGGTGGTCATGATCCCGGCTGTCAGGGTGGTTCTGCAAATGAAAAAGATGTTGCTCTTGCAATAGCGTTACGCTTAGGGCAGGTGATTAAAGGTAATTATGATGATGTAGAAGTAATATATACTCGTGACAAAGATGTATTTGTTACACTTGAAAATCGTGCAAAGATAGCTAATGATGCAAAAGCTGACTTATTTATATGTGTCCACGCAAATGCAAACGACAATAAATCTGCTCATGGAACTGAAACATTTGTTATGGGTACAAATAAGGAAAAGGCAAATAAAGAGGTAGCAAAAAGAGAAAATGATGTTATCCTTATGGAAGATAATTACGAGACTAAATACAGCGACTTTAAACCTGGAACGGCAGAATATAATGCCGCACTTGATGCTTACCAAAGAGCTTATCAAGCGCAAAGCATTGAATTTGCAATCAAAATCCAAGAACAATTTTCTAAGATAGGGCGAAAAAATAGGGGTGTAAAACAAGCTGGGTTTTTGGTTCTTTACAGAACCGCAATGCCGAGTGTATTAATTGAAACAGGCTTTTTAACCAATAAAGAAGAACAAGATTTTCTCTCAAGCCCAGAGAAACAAAAATTATTAGCTGGCTCTATTTTTAAAGCTTTTAATGATTACAAAAATGATGTGGAAGGTATTGACATTAAAATTATTGATGATTCACAAAAAGATGACGCACATGAAAAACCCACGACAGAAACTAAAGTCATGAACAATGCTGGTGGTCAAAGCAACACCGCGCAAGTAACATATAGAATACAAATAGCAAGTTCAACAAATAAAGTTGAAACAAAAGGATATAATTTTAAAGGACTAACAGAACTTTACGAATACGAACAAAGAGGCTTGTATAGATATTATACAGGGAAAACGAGTAATTTAGGAGAAGCTTCTAAAATTCAAGGTTTAGCCAGAGAAAAGGGTTACAAAGACGCGTTTGTGGTGCCGTTTTATAAAGGTGAGAAAATTAGCATGAGTAAGGCAATAGGACTTACAAATAAGTGACTTGAGTAAAGGGAGAGAAATAAAAATTGGCTTAGTTGTTATCAGTTCGATAACAATTTTGTTACTAGGTGCTAATTTTCTAAAAGGAGACGGGAATCCCTTTACCCCAAAATCTATTTATTTTGCTAAATACCACAATATTTCGGGACTCACCGAAAACAACAATATTCAAGTTAACGGTCTTAATGTTGGGAAAATAAAGATGATCGAACTTCTACCACCGACTGAAGGCAACACTTCTGAAATTCTTGTATCATTTGTTATAAATAACCCTCTAGTTAAAATCCCATATGGCTCTGAAGCAAGAATTGTTAGTTTAGATTTGTTGGGAACGAAGGTAATTGCACTAAAACTAAGTGATTCGCTCTCGTATTATCAGATTGGAGATACGATTATAGGTGGAATTGAAGATGATCTTGAAGATCAAGTAACCGCTCAACTTGCTCCCTTAAAAGACAAGACCGACCAACTTTTGGGCTCTATTGACTCTGCTGTTGTTATTGTCCAAACCATACTTAATCAGGACGCTAGAGAAAATCTATCTGCAAGTTTTATTAGTATTAAAAAAGCCATTCAGACATTCGAAACAGTCGCTCTTCGTTTAGACACAATGGTTGCGGAAGAACAAATTCGATTATCTAGTATATTAATTAATATTGAATCGATTACCGGAAATGTAAAACGGAGTAATGAAGACATTACAGAAATATTAGCCAACTTTGAGTCTATAAGCGACACATTAGCTAAAGCAAATCTAGCTCAGACTGTAATGACCGCTAATTCAGCATTATCGGAAGTGGCAGATGTATTTAATAAAGTCAATGCCGGAGAAGGGACACTTGGAATGCTGGTGCAAAATGACACTTTATATCACCATGTAGAAGAAGCAGCTAAAGACTTAGATCTTTTACTTTGGGATATGAAAGCCCATCCTGAGCGATATGTTCATGTTTCAGTTTTAGGCAGGAAGAAAAAGAAAAGCGAACTTAGTTTCCTTACGAAAGAAGAACGGGCAATTCTAGAAAAAATTCTAGACGAACAAAAAAAGAATGCTGCCAAGAAACCCTAAATTTATCCTGATTAGCTATTTTAATTGTGGAAAAAAATGGAAAAATAACATGGTGGATTCCCTTAATAGCGGTATTAATTACTTCCTCTGTTTTAATTTATCTGCAGTTTTTTACAACATATTTCGAACAAAAAAACGTTTACTATGCAAAATATAATAGCATAGAAGGTGTTACCGAAAGTGCTGACGTCCAAGTTAAAGGATTCAAAATCGGCGAGGTCTACTCTATCGATATATTATCTAGCTCAATAACAACGGAAATTCTAGTTACTTTTAAAATAGAAGACCCCAATTATAAAATACCATATGGAACTATTGTTGAAGTAGTTAAATCCGATTTATTGGGTAAAAGTATTCTCAAACTAAACTACGCAGATACGAATGCTTATCACAACTATGGCGACACTCTATCTGCTACACCAGAAGCAAATCTTGAAGCTACTGTAGCCTTATCCTTAAACCCAATTATTGAGAAAACTGATGGTCTTAAATTATCTTTTGATTCAATGATGACAATTTTTAGATCACTTAAAGATGACGCAAAACGTCAACAACTTCTAAGTAATGTTGATGAGATAAAAAGGTTATTAGTCACAGTAGATCATATCTCAGAACAGCTTTCGGCTGCTTCAGAAAATGAAAAATGGAGATTGACCTTGATAGAAAGGAATATTGAAGAAATAAAGAACAATATAGCAATGAGCGACACAGTTTTAAGTTATATCCTAGTAAATTACAACTCAATTCAAAACTCAATAGCTAAAAGCAACATAGATAATGCAGTAATGGCTTCAAATATCGCATTAGCAGAAGTTGATGCAGTTATCGGACAAATTAACAGAGGTGCAGGCACTATAGGCCTGCTAATACATAACGAAGAATTATCTGCACATTTAGCACAAGCCAATACAGATTTAGCGTTACTTTTGGCAGATTATGACAAACATCCTGAACATTACGTAAAGGTTTCGCTATTCAATAAACGAAATAAAAAAAATCAGGACCAGTTCCTGACAGATGAGCAGCGAGAAACGCTGAAAAACATATTAGAAGGCAAAAAGAATGGGAATAAGTAATATAATCTTTATCATCCTATTTATAGGAGCAGTTGTTTGGTTCGCGTTCAACGTAAAAAAAATCATTAGCAACATTCAATTAGGCAGAAAAGTTGACAGAAGTGATAATACGGGCCTGCGGTGGAAAACAATGATTAAAGTGGCTTTGGGCCAGTCGAAAATGACCGCAAGGCCAGTAGCAGGATTATTGCATATTGTGGTTTATGCCGGTTTTGTTATTATCAATCTCGAAATGTTAGAAATTGTTATTGATGGTATATCTGGTTCACACAGAGTATTTGAGCCACTACTTGGTGGCTTATATAGTGCATTCATTAATGTGTTTGAATTACTTGCATTAGGTGTACTTATTGGTTGTGTTATTTTCTTTATCAGGAGAAATATTTTGCGCATTCCCAGATTTCACAAGGCTGAAATGAAAACCTGGCCAAAATCAGATGCTAATATCATTTTGGTTATTGAGATACTTCTTATGACCGCTTTTTTAACTATGAACGCTGCGGATACGAACACTAGTGGAAACTTCTTGGTCAGTTCTGGATTAAAAGGATTTTTACCAATCGATGAAAACTCACTTTATCTTATAGAGAGAAGTTGTTGGTGGTTTCATATCCTCGGGGTCTTAGGATTTCTAAATTACCTACCCTACTCTAAGCATTTTCATATTTTATTGGCGTTTCCGGCAACATATTATTCAAATTTACTTCCTAAAGGGCAATTCACCAACATGCATGCAGTCACTAACGAGGTGAAATTGATGTTCGACCCAAATGCGGATCCATACGCAGCAGCTCCAGAACCAGATCCGAATGCAGAGGTTGTCAGATTTGGAGCTAAAGAAGTAAATGATCTTACTTGGAAAAACTTGATGGACTCATATTCATGCACGGAGTGCGGAAGATGCTCATCTGAATGCCCTGCTAACCAAACTGGCAAACTATTATCTCCAAGAAAGATAATGATGGATACCCGAGACCGATTAGAAGAATTTGGTGCAAACAAGGGTGTTGATGACGGAAAGTCATTGTTACATGATTACATTACGACCGAAGAACTAAGAGCCTGCACCACATGTAACGCATGTACACAAGCTTGTCCGATTAACTTAGACCCTCTTTCTATTATCATGGAAATGAGAAGATATCTAATTATGGAAGAGTCCAACGCTCCACAAGAATGGAACGGCATGGCTACCAATATTGAGAACAATGGAGCTCCTTGGCAATTTGCACAGGCAGATAGATTAAATTGGGCAACAGAAGAATAACTTTACAACCGGCACAGGGTGACAAATTAGAGATTTAAATTTAAGATTATATGTCTGATATAGAAAGAATAAAAGTTCCTACAATGGCTGAAATGATGGCCGCAGGAGAAATACCTGAAATTTTATTTTGGGTAGGATGTGCTGGAAGTTTTGACGACCGAGCTAAAAAAATAACCAAAGCTATTGTTAAAATACTCCACAATGCAGGGGTTAAGTTTGCTGTTCTGGGCGCTGAAGAATCATGTACCGGAGACCCTGCAAAAAGAGCTGGAAACGAATTTAATTTCCAAATGCAAGCCATGATGAACATTCAGGTTTTAGATGGGTATGAAATAAAAAAAATTGTTACAGGTTGCCCCCATTGTTTTAATACACTTAAAAACGAATACCCTGAATTAGGCGGCAATTATGAAGTTATTCATCATACACAACTCATTCAAGACTTAATAAAATCGGAAAAACTTACTCTAAAAGGTGGTGGTGGTTTTAAAGGCAAGAAAATAACATTCCATGACCCCTGTTATTTAGGAAGGGCTAATGATGTATATGAAGCACCGCGTTCTGCAATGGAAAAGTTAGATGCTGAATTGGTTGAAATGAAGCGCTGCAAGCAAAATGGATTATGTTGTGGTGCTGGTGGCGCTCAGATGTTTAAAGAAGCTGAAAAAGGTGATAAAGAAATAAATGTGGAACGGACAGGTGATGCTATAGATACCCAAGCAAATATTATCGCTACAGGTTGTCCGTTTTGCAATACAATGATGACAGATGGAGTTAAACACTTTGAAAAAGAAGCTGAAGTTAAGGTTATGGACGTTGCGGAATTAATTGCCTCCGCTGCCGATTTGTAACACAAAAAGAGCATGATTTCATTTTTTTATCTTTTTGAAAAAACGTAAAAAATATCAATATCCTTAACCCAATTCGCCACAATGTATTTTATATATGAAAAATAGAGTAAGTTAGTAAATCAATAAAATAAGAATTATGACAAACTATCAAGATCTGGATCAAGAATCTAAAGTTTGGATATACACTGCCGAACGTGATTTTACAACTCAAGAAATTGAGAGAATCAATTCTAAAGCTGAAGTTTTCATTGCTGATTGGGAATCTCACGGAAAAGCCGTTAAAGGACTTATCGAAATACGCTACAATCGTTTTATCTTTATTTATGCTGACGACCATGGAGATAGCCTCTGTGGTAGAGCTACCGACAGTTCCGTTCGCTTTGTAAAGGGACTAGAAAAAGAAATGGGTTTATCTTTAATGGACAGAATGTTACTTTCCTATAAAGAAGGAGAAACAGTCATAACAACATCATTGGCCAATTTCCAGCAATTAATTAATGAAGGTAGTATTATGCAGACCACAACAGTTTTTAATTGTATGCTATCAAAGAAAAGCGATCTAGACGCATGGGAAATTGCTGCCCACAAAAGCTGGCACAAACAATTGTTTTAAAATAACAAGATTTTAATTCCTTCTTCTTTGATTAAAAACACCAATTGTCTTTAGCCTTATTGTTTGAATACCATTCAACTCTATTCTTTTCTAAAAAATTATTACTACAGAAATTAGGATATTTAGAACATGAATAGTAGGCAAAATTAAATTCTGTTTAAATTATTTAAAAGAGAAATCACATTTATGGTAAGAAGTTAAAATTACTGAATTTCAACTGTAAGGCCTTTTTCAGCTAAACTAGAGCAAATTGGTTCTAAATATTCATAACCACCAGATTTAACATCACACTTCCCTTTATAATGAACAATATAAGCACATTGCTCTGCTTGTTCTGGTTCGTGTTTACAAAGTGAAATTAGACAATCTATTACGAAGTCAAAACTATTTACATGATCATTGAAAAGAATAAGCGTCTTTTTTTCATTAACAGCTTCCAAAACATCTGTTTCCTTTTCAGTTTGCTTGTCATAGCAGGTTATTCCATAGTTATTCGATATGAAATTATCTAAAATCATTCACCTAATAATTGCTTTGCTTCCTCTAATGAAATCTCGACACCATTCTTAGTTGCAATAACTTTTGCTGATGCAACACCTTCATCTAGAACCTCTTCTAACATTAGCTCCGCTGACTGACTATCCGTGAAATTACCAAAGGTAAATGTAGTTGTTCCATCACCATTATCTGTTTCATCAACGCCTTGATTCGACAACCTTAGAATAGCCCCTGCCACACTCATTGGTACTCCTTCGCCATATGTTCCTAAAGAAATATTATAGAATACTTCATTGGTTTGTCCAGCACTAGACGTACTATTTGATCCACCATTCGTATTTCCATCAGCATAAATAGCAGATCCATTTTCAGACACTAACAAACGTGCTTCTGCCACAGATATTCTAACACCATTGTAATATGCTGTTATAAATGCATCAGATATGCCAATTTCTTGGATTCTCTCTCTAGCTGCCCCAACCGTAAATAGATCTGTATAAACACCAGAACTATATCTTATTGTCCCATTTGGCAATTCATCTGAATTTAATGGAGTTATATTAAATAACTGCGATGCAGGAACGCGCCTAGAATAAGCACCTATCTGTGTAGTGTAGAATAAGCCAGAAATTCTATCTACTTCGATAGATAAAGCAATACCAGTTTCATTATTTCCTCCATTTGTTCGAATAGGGGCGTTAACTGACACAGAGGCATCATCTAGCATTGAAGAAGATTTAGTTGTATTTGTTTCAGAAGTTGTAACAACTGCATTATCAATTGTTCTTTCAGTATTTGCAGTATTTAAAGCTATTGTTTCTGAAGTGGTTCCATCTTCTATTTCAATTCTTCTCGCTTCAGAAATCGATATTCTTTCACCATTAAGATATGCAACTACAAATGCATCCCCATAATCAGCGCTTATATTTCTAATTTGGTTTTTAGCAATATTAACAGAGTTAAATTTATTAAATACGCCTGCCGTATATCGAGTTAACCCGTTGCCAGCTTTTTCACCCATAATGGGAGCAAAACCGACAAAATGATCTTGTGGGATTTCATTTCTAAATGCTCCTACTTGTACCTTATAGATAATGCCACTAGGTAGCTTTGTGTCTTGAGGAATCGGCTTATTCTTTGTATAAACAGAACGAGTTGGAGTTGATTCTTGGACGAATATATCAGTTGCTAATTTTGTAGGCAATATATCAATTGTTGGAGCTAATTCAGTAATATCGTCCACAAATGCTTCTTCAATAACTTTTTCGTCACTTTTCATTTTATTGCCCATATCTTCATTATTTACTAGTGTTTCCACATTATCATTTATGGATTCCGCTTCTGAAAAATCATCCTTTATTGTCTCAGAAAAAGCGACACTAGTTTTAACATTCTCTGCATCACGAGCAGCTTTAGCTAATGCTAATTCCTTCGCAATTATCGCTGAGTCTTGGTCAACGCTAAACTCATAGGCAACGATGTTTTCGTAAGTGTTTTGGTCAACGGTTGCTAAGTATTGAGCAGCTTCTTGATCTTTCTCGTCTGCTTCTTGATAAATTACTTCGGCCTCAGCAACAAGCTTTTTAGACTCCTCTGCATTTTCGACTGAAGCAGAATCTAACGCATTAGCTTGTGTAATCAGCTCTTGTTTAAAACCCTCATTTGTTGATAAAGCAGCTTGTTCACGCAGCGCGGTAGCTTGCTTGGATTGAGCACTACTAAGCTCTTTTAAACTGTCTGAAGCCAAGTAAATGACGTCTGCTTCTTGGTATTTTTTACGAGCTACTGTTACCACTAATTCGTAATTTTTGTAAGCAGGTGAAACTGCAATCTCTTTTTTATCATCATCAGTGAGATTCTTTGTTACAATGGGTAACTCAAGAACTTTCACTTTTTGTTCGGCTAACAATTCAATGATTTTGACCTCTGCATTTTTTATTTCTTGCGCAATCAGATGTTTTTGAGCAGACTCCTCGTATTTCTGATCTGCTTCTCTATCTAACCGATCTGCTTCAGCCAAGTAATTATTCTTCTGCTTTTTCTTAACTACATCTGCACTATCACGTTTTTGCTTTGCTTGGTCCATTAGAGCTATTGCTTCGAACTCTAGTTCTTCAGACTGAGCCATGGCCAGTTCCGCTTCCACCTTCGCTATATCTTGATTCTCAATTATTTCTTGTTCCACTTTGGCAACAACTTCCATTTTATAGTTCAGAAGCTCTTGCTCTTTCTGTTTTTCGACTATATCATTTTCGATCAATACTTTTTGTATTTCTAATTCAGCCTTTTCGTCTTTATTTTTTATTTCTTCAATTTTAGTTTCGGTTGCAAATAACTCATTTTCTAGGTCAGTAATCTCCTTCGCTACCTTTTTCACTGTAACCGATAGTGAATAAGAGACAAGCTGAGTCTCGTCCAATTCATCCAAAGCAACATCTTTTGATTTACGACCGTTACTCGCAGAAACTTCTTCTACGACCTCCCCTGCTGTGTCTTGATCTTCAATAGACACCAATGATTCTTCTGCTGCAGTTTCGCCAGCTTCTATTGATTCAATTTCAGTAGATTCTGATTCTGTATTTTCAGTATCTGAATTAACAGTTTCTTCAGCGGCAATGGATATTAATGGCTCTTCGGTTGAAATCGCGCCTTGCTCTATTGATTCACTTTCAGCAGATTCTGATTCTGTATTTTCAGTATCTGAATCAACAGTTTCTTCACCTGCAATGGATATTAATGGCTCTTCTACTGCAGTTTCGCCAGCTTCTATTGATTCACTTTCAGTAGATTCTGATTCTATATTTTCAGTATCTGAATCAACGGTTTCTTCACCTGTAATATATATTAATGGCTCTTCGGCTGAACTGCCGCCTTCTTCTATTAATTCACTTTCCGTAGATTCTGGTTCTGTATTTTCAATATCTGAATCAATGGTTTCTTCAACTGTAATAGATATTAATGGCTCTTCGGCTGAACTGCCGCCTTCTTCTATTAGTTCACTTTCCGTAGATTCTGGTTCTGTATTTTCAGTATCTGAATCAACGGTTTCTTCACCTACAATGGATATTAATGGTTCTTCGGCTGAAATGTCGCCCTCTTCTATTGATTCACTTTCAGCAGATTCTGGTTCTGCAGAAGTCAACTCAGGTCGATCTTCAAGAATCTTGTTAACTTGTATTTCAGCCATTGCTTTACTTAGGCGTTTATCTTCCAATTCTTTCTCTAACACAGATATTCTTGATTTGATATCTTTCTTTTCACTTTTTGAAGCTGTTTCTAATTCCTTTTTCTTTTCGGACAAATCGTCGCTCATCTGATCAACCCAATTATCATAAATATCGGCTTTTGCTTTCTCTTTTTTATAAGCATTGTCAAATAATTCAGTATCTGCTAATTTCTCTTCGAAAAAGAATTCATAGTTCTCTTCAGGAATATCATCTTCTTTGATAAAAGACTTATCAACACTTTCAGTTAATTCATTCGTTTCTGATAATCTCTCTTCTGCCTCTTTCAGTTGTTGTTCTTGTTCACCTTTATGATGCTCTAATTCTTCAAGCTCCATTTCATATACTTGTCTAGTAATTTCGTCAGTTTCAGTTTCAATCAAAGCATCTTTAGCAGCAATGGATTCACTGGTTTTGTCCAACCAACTCCTATACAACTCAACTTGTGCAGATGCCTTCTCTGATTCACCAGATATCGCAGCTAGCTCAGTTTCTTTTGTTTCGAAAAACGAATCATAGTTTTCCTCAGGAATTTCAGATTTTTTGACAAATGAATATTCAGATAGGTTTTCCGAATTACTTCCTGTTTCTTCATCAACATTATCTTCTGCGGACTCACTTTCTTCTAGATGAGCCACTTCTAACTCCATTGATACCAGTGGATCCTCTTTTTCTTCACTTATTTTATCTACTTCCTCCTTGATATCCGGTTCAGTATCATGAGTTTCACCTTCAATAGAAACCAAAGGCTCTCCGGTTTCCTGCATATATTCTATTTCATCTGATTCAGAAACAACATTTCCCTCTTCCATTTCGTACTTTTCAGAAGTAACGGACTCTTTTAATTCCGCTATCTCTTCTTGTTCAGCGATTGAAGTAGCTGCTGATATCTCGATTGTTGATTCAGTTGTGGTAATATCTCCTGCTAATCTTTGTTTATCTTCTGCTGACAAACGCCCAAGTTCATTTGCATCACCAAATTTAATATCCTTAATAACTTCAGCTATTAATTCACCTTCTTCTTCTAAAGCATCAGTTTCAGCCTGTAATTTTTTAGCAGAATTCATGGCCTCCTTCTCTTCAGCTCTTAAACTGATCAACTGTTCTTCCATTTCTGCAACATCAGCTAACAATAAAGCCTTTTCGTCTTTATTTTTAGTGATGTCCGCTCGCCCAATTAACGATGCAATTTCTTTGTCTAAAACAGTTACTTCTTCATTAAGTTTAATCGCTTTTTGAATTTGTTTTTCAGAAATTCTTTTCTTTTCATCGTAATCTTCTGTTGCTTTAGCAAGAATATCATCTTTTCTATCAGTTGATAATATTCCCTGAATTTTAGAGTACGCATCATCAATATCAGCTTGAGATTTACTATTTATTGCATTATCAAGTTGCAAAGCAACCTCAAATGCTTGCTCAGACTGATCGGTTAAATTGTCTGATTTTTCTTTAAGTTTATTGGCTAAATTATAGGCAATTACAGCTTCTTTAGCTAATTCGGTTGACTCTAGACGTAAATCATTACCGTTCTTTAGCGCAATTAATTTATCTCTTTCATTTTCCATCTCCTGCGCCTCTATAGAAATAACATCTGCTTGCTTAGATTTTTCAGTAGCTAGCTTATTTCTTTGGTTTGCAATAGCATATGCAAGTTCCGTTTGAGTAATGGATTCTTTTGCATCATTCTCAAGTTCCTCAGCATCTTTATAAGCCATTTTTACTAACTCATCATTGGAAAATTCCTTTACAACAGACCCTGTGGAGCTATCTGCCGCTGCAAGTTCTTCAGTATTTTCTAGTATTACTTCTTCTGTTTCTTCAGCATTTATTTGAAGATTTGCTCTGTTTTTAAGAAAATCAGCTGTAAGAAGTGTTCCATCTGATTCTAATACTTCATCAAACAAGTTCTTTATAATTAACTTTTCATATCCATTTTCAACAACTAAAGCAATCTCTTGCTTTAAAGGTTTGGGAACATTTTGTTTTGGTAATTCAACAATCCCAAAATATGCCATAGGACTTTCTTCTGTTTCTACTGTAAACTTAAAACTTCCTCCATTAGGTAAAGTCATTAAATAACCTCCATCATTACCATTACTATTCCATATTCCAACTATTTCACCTGAGTTAGAATCCTCAACCGTAATCTTAGCTGCTTTTGTTGCATCAGATAAAAACTCGCCTTTTATAATTGTAAAGTCAACTGGAATACGCTCTACATTGACTTTATATACAGTTACTTCTCCACTTATGCTAGAGCGAGTTGTTGCAAAATAGGCCGTTTTTTCAGAGGCATTAGTTATGTATAAAAAATCGTTATCTGGAGTATTTACAGCGTAATCTAGATTTACCGGTTTGGACCAGGTGTCACTGGCGGGGTCATACGTTGACTTAAATACGTCATATCCACCCATACTATTATGTCCAGTGGATGAGAAATAAAGTGTATTCGTTGTGCTATTGAAAAACGTATAGTCTTCATCATATTTTGTATTTATGGTTGATCCTATACTTTGCGGTTCAGCCCAGGTTCCATCTGGGAGCTTCTTTGAGTAATAAATATCCTTACCTGTTTTCCCCTTATCTCCGTAGCTTGAATAGTAAAGTCTATCTGCATTTCTGTCAAGGTACATTATAAAAGGCTCATCTACTTTTTTATCTGCTGCTAGCTCAAAATCTTCTGGTTTAGTGATAATTTTGCCTCCAAAGGAACTTACATCATATGTTCTAAAAAAATCAGCTTGATTAAGTGTTCTCTTGTCAAGAACTGCCAGATCTGTTATGTTGCTCAGTAAATTGAGGCCACTCTTGCACATCTTAATATGTTGATCTACTTTTAGCTTTTCGACCTCTTTTGCATTACCTTTTTCTTTAAAATTTAAATATTTTTCTTGCGCTTCAATAAACCTATAATTCAAATGATAGCCTTTACCCAAATAGAACAATGCTTCTGGATTGACATTAGGGCGTGATGCAGCATATTCTAAATACCGCAATGAAGCACTCTTGTCTTCCTCAACATGCAACATACATGATCCAAATTTATAATTGTAATCTGGGTCTTTTGGATACAAACTAAGTAATTGTGAATATAGCGGCAATGCCCCAGAAAAATCTTTTTCTTCCCAGAACTGTTCAGCTTGTTTTTTCAAATCAGTTTCAGATTCATAACCAGTTTGAGCCATAACGGAAACACTGAGAGCTAAACTAATAGCCAATGATAATATGTGAAATTTATACTTCACTATTTCTTTCTACGCAAATTCATTAAAAAATATACAATTTAACAAGATAAAAATTTTAATCTTCAAACTCAAACCTTTTCACGAAATCATCTCTCTTTCTAGTTGTTGATAACATAAAAGAATAAGGGTCCTTCCCTTTTTCTTTGTCCATTTTTCTTTTATCCGCTTTTAATTCCTTAATCGAATTATTGAACTTCTCTATTGACGAAACTGCTTGTAACATATTTCTTTTATAGGTGAAGAAGTACCAATTATCTCTATCTAGTTCAATATAGAAGCTAATCTCGTCTCCACTTCTCTTTCTGACTATCTCAACATATCCTTCCACATATTTGTTTACTTGTTTTTTGTAGGTATTACCGATACCTATTTTACCACTACTCATGTAAGACTGGGTTTCCGAATTCCAATACATATGTGCTTCGTTAATAAACAAAGCCTTACTAAGTTCGGATGGAAATTTCTTGAAATTTCCATAAAGATTTACTTGAGAAATTAATTTATCACCTCCTTCTTTTCCCATAATCTCTTGGAGGCCTCTTTCATAAACGTCTCTATCAAAATTTACAGATTCTAACCCTTCAAATTCCAAGATATTCTTTGCCATTTCTTCTAAATTCTTCTCGATAAAGAAAAAATCGAGTAATATCATAATATCCATACTCAAACTGTCGGAAATTAGGTTATGATTTACATTACCAACTACCGCGGTTTCTATTCTTCCTAGATTAGCACCAAAATCAAGTCTTCCTTCTCCGTAAACATTGCAATTATTATTTGACAGACTAACATAATCACCTGGCAAAGCAATCTCACCAATTTTTTCTTTACTTGAAACTTTATATTCCTGCACTCTCTTGTCAAAATAAATATAACCTAAGGAAGAAGATATCGGTAAATCTAGCTTGTTTTTTTGTGGAGATAAAAATGTTGAATAAACATGTGCTGAATCCATACTCATTATTAAACCAATAGACAGCTTATTTCCATTTTCATCTGCTAATGCAGTATCAACTGGGATATAGATATCTAGAGGATTAATTTCTTCTTTGAACTTAAAGCTATTGCTAACCATTTGCTCACATGGTTGTTTTATGCTTGTAACTCCATCAAAAATCAAGAAACTTGAATTGCCGCGTAAAAACACCTCGCCATTAAAAGTAAAGGCTGGACTTAAGCTAAACTCTTCTTCCTTTTCAATTTTACCATCAGCAACGGTTTGAAAAGTAGTATCGACCTTTATCTCTTCAAAAGTGAAAGTGTAAATCTGTTTATTTTCATCTTTGTAATCGTATTTACCATTAGCAGTATAGTTTTTTTTAGCTTTAATTTTAACATTTGCATCATAAAGTGTGTGGTACCTTGTTACGCTATTAGCAACAATTTTAGCATTTGTTAACGGATCCATTTTTGCCCGTTTTCTTATCAAAGCCCTTCCACTATCAGGATATATAAGTGCGTCTGCAACAGGTATATATTGAATTTGCCGAGCATCTATGGTATTCTTACGAAGATCGTATTTAGCTTTCGGTGCATAAAAACTCAATGAATCTTGTTCTGGATGAACAGATATAAACTTTGACCCTTCTAGCTTAACATCTGATGATGTTTGATCCGTTTCTGCAACCGCATCCGCCCCTAGTTCTATCCACTCGTCATCCATAAACCATGTGATTTTATCCATAAAGCAGATATACTGATTAATAGGAAATTCAATAAATGAACCACCACCATTTGATAAAAATGTTCCTTTTCGTTCTTTAAAATCAACACTCGCGTTAACATTATTTGTTGAAAAAGCCAAAGCTGATTCTTCTAAAGTTTTTAATCTAAAATCGGCTGTATCTGATTTAAAATCGGAAAATTTAAATGAAAAAAGATCCGCCTCCAATTCTGCTTGAGCGAACATATAAAGGCCTCCACCGGTCAAACCTTCGGGACTAATAACTAGGTGACCATCTAACTTTGAGCCATCATACATAGCTATTGATTCATTGACCACTGTTGTTTTCATAAAATCTTTATATGGCTCCCAATGAACGTCAACATCATGAGCTGACACTGGTGGGAACTCAACAGCAACAGGATTTTCTTCAATAACTTGACTTTGAGCTCGTGCGGTCATAGAATCTGGGAAAAAAGTATAATCATCTGACATAGTTGTCGAAGTAACATAATTTAACTTCCCATTACCTCGCATTCCTTTATCACTTAGGCCAATTTTGTTGTAAAACCTAGCCTTACCGCCGTACATAGGATATCCTTCTGGCGGAGTATTTCTTTCAAACCCCAGAGAATAATCTGGCATAATTCTAAGTTTTTCCTCAAAATCTGGAAAAATACCTGCTGAAAACATTGTTCCGTCGAGCTGTACAGATTTGTTTTCAAATGTTTTAAGACTATCAAACTTAAAGGGATCTATGTGAAAATAAAACTTATCCTTATTGTAAACCCCTTTTTGGACGCTCTGCTTATCGTAGAAGACATAAGAATCTTTCTGACTGTCAAATATTGGGTAAGTGGGTAAATCTTCGATGTGAGATTTGTTTTGAGGTAGATCAATGTAAAGTACTCCCTTTAGGTTCTCTAATACTGAAACCACTCTTCGTTCTTGATTATTACCATATTCATCTTTCTTTCTTGTGTTCGCCCAAATACGAAGTGAATCAATATCCGAAAAATCGATTAAAAACTCATCATAATTAAAGTAACAATCTTTGGCAAAATATTCAAATTTACCAGCATTTACAACACCTGTGAATGCAAAATCTCTATTTTTCTTTACCAAAACGATTTGATCTTTAGGATACACATATACTTTTTGCGTATCACTTAAGAGTACATTTTTCACACCCCGAATTGTTAGGTCATAATTTAATAGATTAATTGTGGCATTGCTTTCCTCATCAACGTTTGAGCTAAATTTTATAACATCATAATCTTCTTGTTGAGCCTTAGCTCTAACATAATGATGCAACTTTTCTTTTATTAATATTCTATCATCATCAAAATCATAGTAAACATATCCTAGAGTTGCCAACTTCATCAGCATAGGCCGTATTTGGGTAATTGGCAACTTCATATACTTTGCGACCTCTGACGCGTAAAGTTCGTCTTGCTCCAACTGTCTTGCACAACTTCTAATTCCCACAAGTGGATGAATTCTATCGATACCTTGTAATCTATCAAATATATATTCCTTAAAGTACTGCTCCGATTCGAATTTTGCTGACTTATCAGAGCTTCCTTCTAGATGCCTAAGTTCTATTAATGGGTCATCCATATCCCAATATAAAGCTTCGAAATACATATCTAATTTATGAAATGAATTAAAATATGGCGACTGACTAATACCATCATTTGGACGTATTAAGGTTAGTTTACGCTCCGCTAAATTAAAATTCAACTTTACACTCGGATGAACAATTGAGTCTTCGTCAAGTATAAAACTAACAGCACATTGCTTTGATGTGAATCTATCTGTTCGAATTACGAAACTCTTTGAAGATGCAATCATAAAAGGTTCATTGTCCCTCTTAAACACTAAATAAGTATCTTCAACATCATCACCTTTTGCAACAAATTTACTTCCTTGTTGAGAGAATCCGCCATCAAAATCAATTCCTTCTGCTATCTCATAAATCTTCAATCGCTTATTGTAGGAATCAAACCTAGGATAAGAAGCTTTCTTAGGTGTTACATTCGCTAAAACCTTTTCTTGGAGTTTACCTAACAATGGCTCCTTGAAATATTCTTTATTATGGAAAGTAACAGAATCAGCCTCATATGTTGATGATTTAACACTAATTGTATAATCTTTTAATTCTGCATAGACGTCAGCACTTGAAAATCCTGCCCTTTCCCAATTAACTAATCCGCCTGTACCTATCCATTTTTTCTCTAACGGATAATAAGTTCCCTTTGTGTTATAAATAATAGAGCTATCGTTTTTTGATAGGCAAATTAAATTTAGTGAGGTAAATACTAATGTTGGCTTATCTTCATTAAATGAGAAACTATAGTTTTCACTACTTGATTTCCACACAACTGAACCGGCTTGATATATTGAGTTATTTTCAAACAAAGCACTACTAAATTTTAGATATTCTGGAAACTTTCTTTTAGATTTCTTGCTTTCAATAAGTGTTTGAAGAGTTTTCTGCCAGGCTCTTAAGCTCTCAATTGACTGATCAGATTTAATGAAACTCATCATAGAAAACAAATAATCTCTAAAATCTGGAAAGGGTAACATTTTCTTTTTCAACATAAAATTTGCTGTGTTGTATAAAGCATTTCGCTCTTCTTCGGAGAATTTTCCACCATACCAAACAGGCTCAAATTCTTTCATAAATTCCTTGGTTTCTTTCTTTCGTGAAAGCTCCATAAAGGCAGTCATCTCTTCTAAAAATTGAACAGAATCATTAGAAAATTTTGTAATACTATTTTGTGCCTCGACTTGAAACGAAAAACTGAGAACAATAATCAGAATTAGATATTTAAAAGACGTAGCCACTATTTCTCACAATAGACCATAATCCATTTATCTTTTTGTTTTGTTTCTTTTACCAACAAACCAAGCTGTTTTATTTTTGCCAAAAGCTTCTTCAAATCCTGCTCTAACAAACCGCTAAATAAGATAATACCTTTGGGTTCCAGCACTTGATAATATGTTTCAATTTGAGCTAATAAAACATTTAAATTTATATTGGCTAATATAAGATTAAAATGACGGCCTTTTAGTTCTTCTTCAGAGCCATGCCTAACTGTAATATTATCGACATTATTCAGCTTTACATTTTCAATACTATTATTCACAGACCATTCATCATAATCAACGGCAAATATAGCTTTAGCCGCTTTTTTCGATGCCAAAATTCCTAAAACAGATGTTCCACAACCCATATCTAAAACACTCTTATTTTTTATATCAAGTTTCAACATCTGTTCAATCATCAAATTGGTTGTGGCGTGGTGACCCGTTCCAAATGACATCTTAGGATTAATTACAATATCGTAATCATATTTTCTATCTAAATTATGAAATGTGGCTCTAACAATACATTTATCATCTACAACAATTGGGCTAAAGTTTTTTTCCCATTCTTCATTCCAATTAACAGATTCAATTTCTTTGACCTTAAAATTAGTTTCACAACTTTCAGAATACTCTTTTAATAAAAGTAATAGGTCATTTTCAGAATATTTTTCTAATTTAACAAAGGCTTTAATACCACTTTCGGTTTGAATAAATGACTCATAGTTAAAGTGACCCAAGTCTGAGCTAATTAAATCGTGCCAAGGCTCCAACGGTTTAATGGTAATATTTACCTCAATATAGTTCATTAGAGAGCGGCGATTATTTTTACAAAATCTTCCGCCACTAGAGATGCTCCTCCTATTAGACCTCCATCTACATCAGGACAAGAAAAAAGTTCGGCAGCATTAGCTGGATTGCAACTCCCTCCATACAATATGGTAAGATTATCTGAAGTTATATTACCATATTTGGCGGTTACTAATCCTCTTATAAATGCATGCATTTCTTGAGCTTGATTAGACGAGGCCGTCTTACCTGTTCCAATGGCCCAAACAGGTTCATATGCTATTATAATATTACTGAATTCATCTTCTGTAAGATGAAACAACCCGCCTTCAATTTGAGCTTTAATTATATCGTAATGTTTTTTGGAATTCCTTTCTGCTAATAGCTCTCCACAACAAAATATCGGAGTAACGCCTTGCATAAGGGCAGAAGAAACCTTCTTCGCTAAAATAATATCAGTTTCATAAAATAAAGCTCTTCTTTCTGAATGGCCGACCAAGGTATATTCACACCCTACAGATTTTATCATTTCCGCTGATAGTTCGCCCGTGTAGGCTCCTGAATTTTCAGAATAAATATTTTGCGAACAAGAATGGATAAAAGCCTCTTTATTCGTAATAAGAGAAACGCCTTCTAAGTATATACTTGGTGGAGAAAAAATTACTCTTTTATTATCGGACAAATTAGAATTCTGAAGTAAAGCAACGACTTGGTTCACCAATTTTTTCGCTTCATTTTGCAGCTTATTCATCTTCCAGTTTCCTGCAACTATTTTCTTTCGCATACCACAAATTATAGGGTTCCTAGGTGTGCAAAATTAACAAAGGAAAAGAGATATAAAAAGTTATTGTACCCTAACTCGTGGGTCAAGAAATCCGTAAGCTATATCAACTAAAATATTAATGATTACAAACAAAGATGCCATCATTAAGACAATACCCATCATTATTGGAAAATCATACTTGATTGTTGCTACATATAGTTCATTTCCAAGGCCTTTCCAATCAAATACTCTTTCGATATATACAGAACCTGCCATTAAAGCGGCAAACCAACCAGACATGGCAGTAATAACAGGATTTAATGCGTTTTTCAGCGCGTGTTTTATAACAATTTTATAGAAACTAAGTCCTTTCGCTTTTGCTGTTCTGATATAGTCTTGACCGAACACATCAAGTAGCGAACTTCTTGTCAGCTGAACTACGATGGCCAATGGTCTTATTCCTAAAGTTGCTGCAGGAAGAATTAGATTCTTCAAATCAAGATACTCTCCATTACCATAATCGTCTAACGTATATAGACTTCCCCACATGTCGAGACCGGTTATATCTGATAACAAAAAGCCGAAAACCCATGCAATAATGATAGCAGCAAAAAAAGAAGGCACCGATATTCCAAAAACTGAGATAACTAATACAAAATTATCAAATCTACTACCCTTGTTAACGGCGGCAATAATTCCAAGAAATATACCAAGTACGCAGGCGATAAATATTGAAGTAAAAGCTAAGATTGCAGTTGCAGGGAATCTGTCCATTAAAAGTTCGGAGACCTTTCTTTTTGTTTGATAGGACCTTCTTAGATAGGGGTATTTAAGCACTAGAACCTTTTCTCCACCTAAGCCACAAATTTCAGTATATGGTGCATATTTATCATCGTCCAAAAATAAATGATGCTCACTATCAAACTTTTCGTGAGAAGAGAGCGGGGACAAATCATTGATGTAAATTACAAATTGAGTAGCAAGTGGTTTATCAAGACCTAAATCTCGATTAATCGCTTTTAACGACTCTTCATCGGCTCTTTGCCCCACCATCAAACGAGCTGGATCACCGGGCAGAACATTGAACAAAAAGAAAACTACAGTTACAACTCCTACTAAAACAAGGAGACCATAAATCAATCTTTTGCCTATAAAACCGAACATATTACTTTATGAATTCATTCTGAACATGCTCAAATGTAGGGAAATTATTATAGTGCCATTTCCCTAATACAACACCATCTTTTAGCAAAACTAAACCCGGGTTAGAGCGAATCACTGTTTTCAGTATTTTTTCGTCGCCACCTAAATATTCAAACGCATTGCCACTTTCATTCTTAAACTCTTGCACATCTTTATCAAGTGAAGCAGAAGCACCGATAAATCGAATACCTTTTGATTTAGATAGTTTCACAAATTCATTCACATCATTTTGGACTCCTTTATCCGCAGCAGAAATGTCATAAGAAACCAATACAAAAATTGGTTCTTTACTTTCCAATATTTCATCTGTTTCTTGCTCGTCTCCTATATTAAATGACATGATTGGCGGCATGTATCCATCCTTAATCATGTAAGATTCACCTTTTGTTTCTTTGAAAGTCCACAAGGTATCTTCATATATTTTTTGAGTCATATATAAATCACTCCTAACCTCTTTTAACTCTTTTGTTGCATTATTTTCTAGGACATAATCGTAAACAAAAATTGGAGCGGGAATACCTAACTCTTCGGCCGATTTCATTTGTTCTGGGATACTTTTATTAATTCCATATGGTCTAAAATCCATTTGCGGTAGATTAGTTAAGCAATACCATGCAAAACCAAATGAAACAATAGTAACCATTATTGCCACTTGCCAATCTATTTCAATAACTCTTATGTCCAACTGTTTAAGTAAGATGTAAATTACAAATGTAGCAATGGTAAATATAAGAGGAAACCACCATCCAAAAAGCAACCCACCTAAAATAACAACAAACAAGATTGAGAATGGCAAAATTATAAGATCATCCGTTTTCGTGTTTATTTTAATAAAGCTACTACGAACAATTAGAATAATAACAAATACCAGTAATAAGATGTCTTTTTTAAACGACTCCCAAGGCGTTAAAGAACGCCCTATGGAGCCTTTAAGTGCATCGCCAAAGCATCCGCAATCTGTTACACACGTAACACCTCGCTCAACTTCTAAACCATTTTCGACAGCAATGTAAACACCATTGGGGTCGCATTGTGCTGTGTAAAAAGTAAGCCAACTAAAAAACAAAATCATGACAAGTAAAGACCAATTAGTTAGCTTCGATTTACCACCGAACAAAACAGCAAAACCCAATATAATTTCAGCCGATGCCACCAAAATCGAAATAACTAAACTATAAGGTTCAAAAAAAGGCCAATTAAGTGCACTTTCAGCGAAATACTCTTCTAATTTATAGCTAAAACCTAATGGATCGTTCGCTTTAATTAAACCAGAAACGACAAATAAAGAGCCAACCAATATTCTAGAAATATAAGTTGACCATTCTATACCCTTTTCATGGGTCAACGGAAGGACACCTGTAACAAAAACACTAGCCGTGATAAATATGTACAGAAAATCGAAAGCATCATATGAAAAACCAACCCCAACTAAAACAAAAGATATTGAAATATAAAAATAGCTCAAGAGCTTATATGTATTTGCTGTTTCCATCTTTGCAGTTTTTATTTATTCAAACATAATTGAAACTATACCTCACTGTTTTTCTTTAACAATACTTTAACTTTTTCCTTCTTCTAACTTTATCAATGCAAATACCGAATAATTTAGAATATCATAATAATTGGAGCTAATACCTTCTGAGATTAATGTTTGACCATCATTATCTTCAATTTGTTTTATCCTTAACAGCTTTACCAATATCAAATCTGTTAACGAACTTATCCGCATATCTCGCCATGCTTCGCCATAATCATGATTTTTAGCTTCCATTAAATCTTTGGCTTTATTTGCGTATTTAACAAACAACATTTCAACTTTTTCAGTTTCCATTTCAGCATTTTCGACACTAACCGAACCAATTTCCATTTGAATTTGCGCCATAATAGAATAATTAACAATAGCCATAAACTCTGGCCGAATACCCTCGCCAACTTTGCTGATACCTTTCTCTTGCAGCGTTCTAACTCTATTACCTTTGATGAATACTTGGTCGGTAATTGAACCTAACCTAAGAATACGCCAAGAAGTTCCGTAATCTTTCATTTTTTTTACAAAGATGTCACGGCATTTTTCTATTATTGAATCATATTGGTCGGACGTATTAATCATTCGGTAATCATCTGAAAATTAAGTGGCACAAGATACATTTTTTGAAAAAAAGAGGTCGATAAATTGTAGAGGAAATCTATTATTTTTAGACGAACCCATTGTTATGGGTATATTAAACGTTACTCCAGACTCTTTTTTTGATGGTGGAAAATTTAACTCAACTATAAAGGCGCTGCAAAGGGCGGAAACGATTCTAAGCGAAGGCGGGAGAATAATTGATATTGGCGGATACTCCTCTCGCCCTGGAGCAGATATTATTAGCGAACATGATGAAATAAAAAGGACAATTCCAGTTATTAAAGAAATTTCAAAATTATTTCCAGAAGCCATTATTTCAGTAGATACCTTTCGGTCAAATGTTGCAACCAAAGCTATCGACTTTGGAGCATCAATAATAAACGACATTTCTTGTGGCGATGGCGATTATAAAATGTTTGATACCATAGCAGCGTTGCAAGTTCCGTTTATAATGATGCATATGCAGGGAACTCCGCAGAACATGCAAAATAATCCCAATTACAATGATGTTGTTTTGGATATCCTGAAGTATTTTTCTAAAAAAATAAATATGTTAGCAGAACGCGGAGTAAATGACCTTATACTTGATCCTGGGTTTGGGTTTGGAAAGACCATAGAAAACAACTATGAAATTCTTGATCGATTTAATGAATTTAACCTTCTTAACCTCCCAACACTTGCAGGCCTTTCGCGTAAGTCAATGATTTATAAAAAACTTGGTATCACTCCAGAAAAATCTTTACCTGAAACAATTAGGCTAAACAAAATTGCTTTACAAAAAGGGGCCAACATTCTAAGGGTTCACGATGTAAAAGAAACAGTTGAAATAACTCAATCATATAAAGATGATTAGCTTTGTACCATGCTTCTAAGTAAAATAAGTTGGATAGATTTTATTGATGTAATACTAGTTGCATTCCTTATTTATCAGTTGTACAAAATCATAAAAGGAACTGTTGCTATTCGCATTTTTGTAGGAATATTCTTTATCTATCTTTTTTGGAAGGTAACCGAGGTATTAAAAATGGAGTTGCTCTCGGAAATATTAGGGCAATTTATTGGTGTTGGGGTTATTGCTTTAATTATCGTTTTTCAACAAGAACTTAGGCGATTTTTACTACTGATCGGAACAAGTAGTTTTTTTAATGACAAGAAAGCCGCAAAACGATTATTTAGCTGGACCAAAGGGAACGAAAACGAAAGTTTATTGGATATCCCTGCAATTGTCTTAGCTTGTACCCATATGTCAGAAACAAAGACTGGAGCACTAATAGTGATCGCAAAATCTACTGATTTAGGCATGATTACATCCACGGGAGATGAAATTAATGCCAAGATATCTAATAGATTAATTGAAAATATCTTTTTTAAAAACAGCCCACTACATGATGGCGCCATGATTATTGATAAGAACTTAATTAAGGCGGCTCGTTGCGTATTGCCCTCTACAGAAAATAAACAATTTCCAGCTACATTGGGTATGCGACACAGAGCTGCCGTAGGGATTACAGAAAATACTGATGCTATTACAATATCGGTTTCAGAACAAACTGGCGATATTTCTTTTGCAAAAGAAGGAAAGTTAGAGAGAAAAATATCCTCAGATACCCTCAGAGATACATTATTAAAGGAATTGAATTAAACTTCAATCTTTAACCCATCATACCCCAATTCAACAAATTTAGGTAGCTCTTTTGAAACATCTGCATGTGTGCCAAGCTGATGGCTAATGTGCGTAAAATATCCTTTTTCCGGCTTTATCTCATTCATTAAATCAATTGCTTCTTTAAGATTAAAATGAGAAATATGTTCTTTTTTTCTCAAAGCATTTAGTACAAGTGTCTTGACTCCTTTTAACTTTTTCTTTTCTTTTTCGCTAATGTAGTTTGCGTCTGTAATATATGCAAAATCACCAATTCGGAAACCCAAAACTGGTAATTTATGATGCATTACTTCTATCGGAATAAGCTTAGTTTGATTTATCGTAAATGGATTCTTGTCAATTGTGACTAAATTAACCAAAGGAACTCCTGGATATTTAAAGTCAGCGAAAGCATAATGAAAATCATTCTTTAAAGCCTTTTGAACTCGTTGGGTAGCATATAAATTAATATCTTTCTTTAACATAAAATTAAATGCTCTAAGATCGTCCATACCTCCTAAGTGATCTTTGTGCTCGTGCGTATAAATGACTGCTGTAAGGTTTTGAACATTTTCTCTCAACATTTGCTGACGAAAGTCAGGACCTGTGTCTATTACAAATAGGTCTTCACCTTCTTCAATCATGATTGACGAACGAAGTCTTTTGTCTTTGAGATCCTCAGAATTACAAACATCGCAGTCGCATGCTATAATGGGCACTCCTTGCGAAGTTCCTGTTCCAAGAAAGGTAACCTTCATTATGCGTGTATTGGAAACAATTTATACACTTGCTCTAAAGCATAATCGATTTCTTCTTTTGTTGTGTATCGACTAAAGGAAAAACGAACTGCTGGCCGAAGTGAGTTTGCACCAATACCTTCTAGCACATGCGAACCTTTATTTGAACCTGAAGTGCATGCACTACCCCCTGAGCATCCAACACCGGCAATGTCTAAGTTAAATAAAAGCATTTCAGACTTATCAGACTCTGGAAAACACACATTTAATACGGTGTATAAAGAACGCCCTTCAAAATCACCATGAAAAGATACGTCCAGTACATTCGTACGCAACTGTTCAATCATATATGTTTTTAAACCTTGGATGTGTTCACGGTGTTCCTCGGCATGAGTAAGTGCAATTTCCAAAGCTTTCGTAATACCGACAATTCCATAAACATTTTCGGTTCCACCACGCATATTACGCTCCTGTGAGCCCCCATATATAAAAGGGTCTATTTTTAATTTACTATCTATATATAGAAATCCTACTCCTTTTGGCCCATGAAACTTATGTGCCGCAGCCGTGACAAAATGCACTTTTAGATCTTCTAAATCCATTGGATAATGTCCCATTGTTTGCACGGTATCAGAATGAAAGATTGCATCATACTCTTCACAAAGCTCCCCAACCTCTTTTAATTTAAGTAAATTGCCAATCTCATTATTGGCATGCATTAAAGAGACAAAACTTCTTTCATTTTCTTGAAGTAGCCGCTCCAAATCTTCTAAATCGACATGCCCATCTGGCATCAACTTCACATAGGATAACTTAATTTTTTCATTCTTCTCGTAGCTTTCTAAAGTATGTCCTACAGCATGATGTTCAATAGAAGATGTGATGACGTGCATAATCCCTAAAGATTCTATCGCCCCTTTTATGGCCATATTGTCTGCCTCTGTTCCTCCTGAAGTGAAAAATATTTCGCTAGGCGCTGAATTTAACATCCTAGCTATATTTCTTCTTGACACTTCAATTAATGCCCTTGTTTTCCTTCCAAAACTGTGCGTAGAAGATGGATTTCCGAATTGGTCTCTTAAAACTGGTAGCATAACTTCCAGAACTTCACTAGCCATTGGCGTGGTTGCCGCATTATCTAAATATACTTGTTTTATCATGCTATTACTGCTTTAATATCATCAATAATCATTTTTGCCAAATTGTTGGCTTTAATTTCCGACTCACTCTCCGAATATATTCTTATTATGGGTTCTGTATTAGACTTGCGAAGATGCACCCATTCTTTATCAAATTCTATCTTTACTCCATCAACTGTGCTTATTGGCTGATCTTTATACTTATCTTTCATCGATTCAAGAATAGCATCAACATCAATATCTGGTGTAAGTTCAATCTTATTTTTTGAAATAATATAATTAGGATAACTAGATCTGAGTTCTGAACATGTCATTTTTGACTTAGCTAAGTGAGTTAAAAATAAGCCAATCCCAACTAACGCATCTCTCCCATAATGGGATGCTGGATAAATTACTCCACCATTACCTTCTCCACCTATAACTGCGTCAGCATGCTTCATCATATCTACGACATTCACCTCGCCCACCGCTGCTGCCATATATTTTTGATTTGCTTTTTCCGTAACGTCTCTTAATGCTCTAGTGGAAGACATATTTGAAACAGTATTCCCTGGTGTGTTTTTTAATACATGGTCTGCACAAGCCACCAAAGTATATTCTTCTCCAAACATAGAACCATCTTCAGAAACCATTGCAAGCCGATCAACATCCGGGTCTACTACAATTCCTAAATCAACTTTATTATCTTTGATTACCTTCGAAATTTCGGTTAAATTTTCTGGTAAAGGTTCAGGGTTATGAGGAAATTGACCATTAGGTTCACAATATAATTCCAAAACTTCGGCCACTCCAAGTTGTTTTAATAATGGTGGTAAAAACAACCCACCTGTTGAGTTTACACAATCAATCGCGATTTTAAATTTCCTAGCAGTTATCGCTTCTACATCAACCAAATCGAGGTTTAGTACATGATCTATATGCTTTTGTAAATAGGAATCGTTACGTTCATATGCACCCAAATCTTCCACCTCGGCAAAACTATAATCATCATTTTCTGCCATTCCTAATACCTCTGCGCCATTTTCTGCTGTTATGAATTCACCTTTTTCATTTAATAGCTTTAATGCATTCCATTGTTTCGGGTTGTGGGATGCTGTTATAATTATTCCACCAGCTGCATTTTCCATTGGTACAGCTATTTCGACTGTTGGAGTTGTTGAAAAATCTAAATCGACGACATCAATTCCCAGACCTTGTAATGTTCCCACAACAAGACTTCGCACCATTTCACCCGAAATTCTTGCATCACGACCAATCACTATCTTTACACTTTCTTGTAATGATTTTCGTTTTATCCAAGTTCCAAATGCGGAAGTAAATTTTACAACGTCTAAAGGTGTTAATGCATCGTTAGGGTTACCTCCTATTGTTCCTCTAATTCCTGATATTGATTTTATTAAAGCCATTCTATAATTTTGATTTGCTGCAAATATAGAAGTTAGGAGTAAAGGCCGTTCTATTGCCGCGCAGAAATAATACCCTTTAGAGTTCTTAAGTTTTCAATAATGAGCATTTCTAAAAAATCATAGATAAACAACTGGTATCTAGGCATGACTGTCCAATTTAAACTCACAAATTTTATCAATTGTTAATTTAATTGTTAACAACTGTAAGTAGTTTTCTGGAAAACACATTGTTTCTATTTTATGTTTGTTAAGCAAGAAACATTAAGCAATTTGTTTATGGGAGCATCAGAAAATTACGATAACGACTCAGGAGAGGATCTTAGTTCAATTGAAAAATATAATGAGATGATTTTCAAACGAAAGTCATACTACTTTGATATTGACGAATTTGAAATTATAGTAAACTATTACCTAGAAAAACAAGATTGGGTTAAAGCGTTAGATGCGATTGAATACTCTAAGAAACTTCATCCGTTTGTCCCTCGACTTCTAGTTAAAGAAGCTGATCTATTGGGCGCAACGGGTCAACATGAAGAAGCACTAGCGCTTATTGCAAGAATTGAATTAATTGAGCACAGAAACCCTGAACTTTTTCTCATAAAAGGTTCTTTACTTAGTGAAATAAACAACACAGACAAAGCAATAGCTGCATATATAAGAGCTGCTGACTTGTCTTGCGAGGCAAAAGATGAGGTATATATTAGTATAGCTTATGAGTATCAAAATCTTGAGAAATTTGAAAAGGCGATAGAGTACTTAAAGCACGCACTTCAAACAAACCCAGCAAATGAAGACGCATTATATGAAATTGGGTTTTGTTTCGAGCAAATAGATAAGCCAGACCAAATGGTCGCTTTCTTGCATGCATTTCTTGATGAACATCCATATTGTGACCATGCATGGAACAGTCTTGGGAGTGTAGAACTCCGCCAAGGAAACCACGTAAACGCAATTGATGCTTTCGATTACGCCTTAGCAATCAATGAAGATTTTGTTACTGCATATTTTAACAAGGGCAGTGCTCTTATTGCTACCGATAGATTTACAGAAGCTATCGAAATCTACGAACAATCTGCTAGTTTTGACTTAGCTGGATCATTAGCTTATCATCAAATTGGATATTGCCACGAGCAATTAGGCAACTTCAACAAGGCGATTGTTTTGTACGATAAAGCGACAAAAATTGATAATGAATTTGCAGAATCTTGGATTTCTTTAGCAAGGCTTTATTCAGATAAAAACAAACATGTTGAAGCAATATATGCAGTTAAAAAAGCATTAGAAAAAGAAGAAGATAACGCAGAATACTGGTGCTTGTACGCCCATATCCAAGGGAAAGCTGGGTTAATTGAAGAAGCTAAATTAGCATATGACAAAGCTATTGAAATTGATTTATTTAACGTTGACACCTGGTTGAGTTATTCAGACCTACTATTTCAGAACGATTACTTTGATGAATCAATTGATGTACTAAACAAAGGAATTAAAAACAATCCAGCAGCAGCCAAATTATACTACAGACTTGGTGCTTATTTTATTAGCGTTGGTTATGAAACTGATGCAGAGGATGTGTTATATCATGCGCTAACTATGGATTTTGAGAAACATGATCAACTTTTCGAATTTATGCCTCAAGCAAAAAGCAATCTGTTTATTCTTGATTTGATTAACTCTTTTAAAGAAGCATAAAAAAGTTCCTTTTATTAAGTGACAAGACTACGTGTATAAATTTCTGAATCTTCTATAACTTAGGTAAGTTTGCACTATAAAATATAGACATGAAAACAATAACAGTTCAAGAATTAAAAGCTAAGCAAGATGCTAAAGAAGATTTTCAATTGATTGACGTTAGAGAGCCTTATGAAATTGATATATGTACAATTAATGGAGATTCAATACCTATGGGTGAAGTAATGAAGAGATTTGAAGAAGTATCTAAAGATAAACCCGTTTATATTCACTGTAGAAGTGGTAAACGTTCTGCCGCAGTAATCGATTCTTTAGAAAGAGGACATGGATTCGATAACTTGCACAATGTAACAGGCGGAATATTAGCATATGCTTCAGAAGTTGATACTTCATTAGAACAATACTAATGCAAAGATCTGCTACAGATTATATTGCACTGCTTTTCAAGGGTATAGCGATGGGGGCTGCCGATGTTGTGCCAGGAGTATCTGGAGGGACAATTGCATTTATCTCTGGAATTTATGAAGAATTACTTCACTCAATTAAGAGCGTTAATATCTATAATATAAAAACCTTATTAAAAGGTGATCTAGCTTCTTTTTGGAGTGCGATAAACGGCTGGTTTCTGCTAGTATTATTTATTGGGATTGGGATCAGTGTAGTTTCACTAGCGAAGGTTATTACAGGCTTGCTAGATTCCCATCCACAACTTGTGTGGGGATTCTTTTTCGGACTAATTATCGCGAGCATTTTATTTATCGGAAAATCAATCAAAAAATTCAATGTACAAAATATAGTTTCCCTAATTATTGGAGCAGGTGTTGCGTATTGGATTACGATTCTTGAACCTACCCAGTTAGATACGCCATTATGGTTTGTTTTTATTGCAGGGGCAATTGCCATTTGCGCTATGATATTACCTGGAATTTCAGGAAGTTTCATTTTATTACTCATGGGAATGTACAGCTACGTGCTTAATTCAATTAAAGATCTTAACGTTTTAATTCTAGGAGTTTTTGCAGCAGGTTGTGTTACTGGCTTATTAGGTTTCTCCAGAGTGCTTTCTTGGCTTTTAGTAAAATATAATGATATTGCACTCGCTGTTTTAACAGGCTTTATGGTCGGCTCTTTAAATAAAGTTTGGCCATGGAAAATAACTACAAAATATAGAACAAATAGCCATGGCGAAGAGGTGCCTTTTCTTCAAGAAAATATATCTCCAATTAACTATGAGGGAGATTCCCAATTAATTATGGTAATTGGACTCAGTATTGTAGGTTTCTTAGTTATCTTTATAATGGAAAAGTTTGCACAGAACAATGGAGTTAATTAATCAACTTTCTTTGCTAACTGCCATATAATAAGGCAGACAATTAGCAAAACAGAGATAGTCATTAAAGATCCGGAAAGTATAACAATATACTTCATCCAAAGTATATCCCGCCAAAGAAACCAAATTCCGCTAAAGGTCAGAATAACAGATAAAAAAGGCTCTACTAACAAAAATAACTTCAGCTTTTCTGGTATCGAAGTAATACAGATAATAGAACCCAAGGCAAAAAAAATAAGTGACATTGAAATAACATGCGTATGAATAATCGTGAGCATTTCTACCTCCGATTTTTTAAATTTCATTTCATTAGCATCTTCGTCTTCTTCATTCCCGTTGTAATTAGATTCGACCCCTACTGGAGTAAGATTGGTAGATTTGAATAAGAACTTATACCCCATACCATAACCAAATGAAAGAGATAAGGTGAAAAAAAGAATGAAGAGTTTTACCAGCTTGGGCAAGCGATGTATTAATCCCGAAATATTCATTCGTCTAGTTTAAAAACCCTTTCGATTTAAGCTCTTGAATATTCTTAGAAAGATTTTTAATTCCCGCAGTTATAGCACGACAAGAAATTGTAGCACCCGATATAACTTGAATATCATTTCCTAATCCCATCTCTTCTCCGTTAGACTTATTATCAAATTGTTTTAACCAACGTTTACTGGTAATCTCACCTCCATAGTCCTCACGATACAACAATACTTTTGCAGTCATAATTGATAAATCTGGTTTAAAAAGAACCATATAATCGAAAGTATCGAACTTTGATTTCGCATTAGCGATATACATATAACCCTTGAGCTCTGAATTATCCCATAGTTGATAAAATTTGTTGTTATTCAATTTAAAGGAAAGCTGTTTTTCTTGAACATTACTCAATGATAAGGCTTTTTTATTAATTGTTTTCTCTGGAAAATATGCCAAGAGAGTTTTATCAATTTTCTTTACAGCGCGGCTAGGCAGCTCAAAACTAGTATCACTATCAAGCCAATTTAAACCTAGTAAAACAACAATAAGTACAGCTCTCATTTTTTAAATTAAAACCAAGTTCCTACTCCAAAATTAATCATATTAGTCTGTCCTCCAGACTTATCAAGCATCAATTGATAATCTACTTTTAATACAACTCCTTTTGTTATATGATAACTTAATCCCATGGTTACATCAGTGCGATCATAAGCTGGGTTAATAAGCATATCACTAGCGACAGTAAGATGCGTATTGTAGTTTTCATAACGAATAAACGCATCTAATTTTTGAGTGCCTTTTAATTTAAGTGGTGTAAAAATATTATAGCTAGCTTCGATATAATAGCCAAGCATCGAAGCACCCAAATCGCTTAATGCATAGCGATTGTACTGAGCTGTGTTTTTTAACGATGCATATATAAACTGACCACGAGTTTTAATGGCTTTGAAATTATAACGATAATCTAACCCTATCATAGTAATACCGATGTACGATGAATCAGCAGTTTGCCTTTGTATCGCAGATGACTTTACTATGCCATCTAATGCTTTTGACTGCGAGTTCCCATAATAACAAGATAATCCAACTTTTAATCCGTTAACTCCATAATAATCGAGCTTTCCAGAAAAAACAGGACTTGTAATATAAGATTCTGCTCCTTTTTGCCTTCCCTTTCTTAAACCATCTGTTCCACGAAAATTTCCTCCACTATCATACCCATTAAATCCGTTTACAACATAAAATTGATAACGTATAGCCGCAGACTCCAATTTACCCGCGAAGCCAGCTCCTATTTCTCTCCATGTTGATGGGATTATATACTTATCAGAATTCGGACGTTCTACACCGTTAAATGTTGTTGGCTCATGGTATTCATTTACAATACCCATTGGAATCAACAACAAGCCCGCTCTAAAATTAATTGCAGGATTAATATTATAATTCACAAAAGCTTGTTCAATTGTAAACTCCTTAACATGCTCAGCCTCAATTTCTGTTACAAAAGTTGTTCTATCATTAAAGTGATAACCAAAGAATAAAACCAATCGATGCACATCTAATTTCCCTTGGTGCGATATTGTATCACCAAATTGCTGATTATAATCAATCTGAGCATAAGACCCAATTTGTAGTTTATTAGATTTATTTCCGATAATATTCGCAGCTGAATTTGCTGCAGCATTTGATGTTGTATCAATAAATGACACTTGAGCATTAACTTGCAGTCCCGCTAATAAAATAACAATTGTAATAACCCTAATCACTCTTTATCCTTTTATGGCTGGGCACTTTTTACAATATCTCCCCTTCCTACTTATCTTATCACAGCAGCTCGATTTCTTTTCTTTCTTGGAGCAATTATTATCAGTAACTAAATTGACCTGCAGTTCTAAAAGTGAAATAAAAGATGGTACTGGTTGCTTTTTCATTTTTCTTATTAAGAATTATTCTAAATAATGCCACAAATATAAAAATGACGAAATTTTAGACCAATACCTAAAACAAGGTATTTTAATCAAACTACTGAACTTAATAAGAAATAATTATATAAGTTCCGTTGGGGAAAACAAGTACTTATTAGGTGAAATAACATTTTCTTTTACAGCATAAATAACGATACCTGCCGTATTTTTTACACCCAACTTATTCATTACGTTCTTTCGATGAGTCGTAACGGTATGAGCACTTAAAAACAACTTTTGAGCAATATCTTTATTTGTTAACCCGTCTGCAATCATTGCGATAATTTCCAATTCTCTTTTTGATAAGTTAATTGGTGAGCATGAGGACTGAGAAACGTCAAGTGAGTCTTCATTTATCGCTTCTAAAACCTTGCCACAAAAGAACTTTTCGCCATTATGTAACGAATTAATAGCGTCTTTAATTTCTGGCCCATCACAGCACAATAATATATGTCCAAAAGCACCAGCGCTAAGCGCAGTTTGCAACGAATCTTTTTCAGGGCGCTCAGAAATCGCTAGGACTTTAATATTATTTATTGACTGAATTATTGGAACATCTTCCACTTTAAATCCTTCGGAACAATAATCTAAAACAACAATATCGACAGGGTACTTTTTGGCATATTCTAAAAGATCTGTACTATTCGTTTTAATCGCTGAAACCTCAACGTCATCAATATTAGAGATAATATTTACTAACCCCTGGCTAACTATTTCTCTTTCCTCCGCAATTACAATTTTTATCATATTAAGCACAAAAATACCATATTTTATATTATTTAGAACAATTCTAAATAGTATATTACTAACATTAACTAAACACTGTACGTTTGGCCCTCAATAGACAATTCACTCGTTTCAAAAATAGACTTTGCCTCAAGTAACAATGGATCAAGTGTTTTGTAACGAACAGAGTAATGGCCCAAAAGCAATTTATTAACATTTGCCATTTGTGCGATTGTTCCAGCCTCTTTAGCTGTGCAATGAAATGTCTGCTTTGCTCTTTCTTTATGTTCTTCGGTAAAGGTCGATTCGTGATAAAGCAAATCAACCTCTTTTATTAACGGAATGATTTCCTCTTTATATTTTGTATCAGTTATGTAAGCAAAACTTCTCGATTTAGGAGGGGATTCTGTTAATTCTTTATTAGCAATAAGCTTACCAGATTGGGCAATATAATCATCTCCTTGTTTAATTCCTTTTAACAAAACGATTGGAATATTATAATTTTCAATTACCGGCTTTAATAATTTTCGATCGTGCGGCTTCTCTCTAAAAACAAAGCCACAGCATGCTATCCTATGACTTAGCGTAACTGTTTGGACAGTTATCTGAGCATCATCTAAAATGATTTGACTATCGGTTGGTAAATGATTATAATGAATTTTGAAATCGATCCAGCTTTTCGAAACTTTGAGTTGATAAGTAATCAATTCTTGCAACTCTTTATGCGCATGAATTGTTAATGGCTTCTCCCTCCCCAATAAATTCATTGTGGTTATTAGGCCTATTAATCCAAAAAAATGATCCCCGTGCAGGTGACTTATAAATATATGACCTATTCTCTGAAACTTAAACCCATATTTACGCAGCTGAATCTGAGTACCTTCTCCACAATCTATTAAATAAAAACGCTCATTTACATTTAGTAAATGAGCGCTTGGATGTCTGTTAGCTGTTGGTATTGCGGAATTACTTCCCAATACAGTAAGTTCGAATTTACTCCCCGGCAATGTTCATTTTTTTAGTAATGACCTTATCTCCTTGAGATAACGTATACATATATACACCAGCTGGAGTATTTCCAGAGTTATATGTTATAATATTTTGTCCAAATGTAGCTTGGTAAGCTTGGGAATACACTTTTTTACCTAATAAATCATACACATCGAAACAGATATTACCTGTCTCTTTTGTTTGGTAAACAATTTCTGTATTTCCTCTAAAAGGGTTCGGAGAGTTTTGGATTACATAAAAATCTTGTTTAGTAATTTCGATTTCGCCTGACGTTCCAATAACATCAATATGATACCCTACGAAATCATAAGGCACAGAAAATGCAGCAACTAATGTCGCCCAACCAAATGTTTTGATAGTAACATCATAAGAACCTGGAGTGTTACAAGTTCCAAAAATCTCTGCACAACCCAATTCTCCGCCTAAATATGAACCGTTAGGATTATTTGTCGAATAGCTCAAACAAGTTGGCAATCCGATTACAGTATCAACCCAGAAACTATCAATTCCAACGCCGGAATATAAAGGATCGACATCTCCTCCATCTGTAGGTACTTTAAACGTTAAATTTTCTGAATAAATTACTCCTTGGTCTGCATCTGGGAACCCAACAGTCGTATCTGGCCAAGCACCGAAAAGCGAATCATTAAAATTTGCTAATGGATAATCTGAGCCCGGCACGCACTGCGCGAAACTACCAGCTAAAATAGTTAATGATGTAATTGCTGTGAGTATAATTTTTTTCATCTTGTAAAATTTAAATTAGTAGTTATTCGTTTCCTAAATCTTTCTCTATCTCATTCATAAAAAGATAGTCTTCGGCTTCCTGAGCTGTTGGAGTTATTGACAAAATAGAATCTAATTGTGAAATAGTTATCATCTTCATAACAGGTTCTTGAACTCCACACAAAATGAAGGAACCCTGCACTCCATTGCATAATCGTTTACCAACTAAAACGGCGCTTAAACCAGATGAGTCACAATATCTAGCACCACTCATGTCAAGCACCAAATTTGTTACACCTTTTGAATTTTCCATCACGAGAAGCGATTTTAACTCGGGAGATACCTGACCATCCAATTTTTCGGTGCCAACTTCTATTAATGAATATTTTTCTTTTTTCGTTAAAGTAAAACTCATGTTGTAATCAATTTATGTAACTGCCCAAATGTAGTGAAATTTCAACTTGACTGCACATCGAACTAAAAATCTGAAATTTTATCGAATTAAATATTGATAATTAAGGTTTGTGAACATTATCATATCAAAGAAAATAGAATTTGTAAAACATTTAGTGAATTTTATTAATTCCAGCAAAATTAACAAATAAATTAATTTTTTTAACCCTCGTATTTTTAGTTTAGCATATCTAAAATCAAGGTTCCTAGAGAATATTAAGGAGTTGCTTATTAGAAATTTCGCTAGTTAAAATAGTTAAACGGATTCAATACTCATTTTCCAGTATATTTGTTATTATTAAACTAAATGTATCTATGAAAATAAAAAGTATATCATTTATTGTGTTACTGTATTTTGGAAACACATTGTATGCGCAGCTATTATCAGATAGCTTAATGATTTCCTATACGCAGCAACAGGTTGATTCTATTTATACCGCAGGAGGAATACCAAGTTTTGTAGGACAAACAAATTATGATGTTAATATTTATAAGTTATTGTATGAAACCACTGATGCAACAGGTGCTTTAACTACTGCTTCAGGTGCATTATTTTTACCTGAAAATGTTTCTTGTGGCTTGCCGATAATTTCTTATCAACACGGAACTCTAGCAAATGAATCTGGAATCCCCAGCAAGTTAGGTGGAGAAGCATTGATTGGTACAATAGCGGCTTCTCATGGATATGCAGTTGTGATGCCAGATTATATTGGAATGGGTGATAGCCCAGGTTTTCATCCATATTGTCATGCTCAAACTGAAGCAAATGCAGTACTTGATATCATACGATCTGGGAAATTATTTTGTAATTCAAATGGTTATGCACTAAATGATCAAATATTCTTAATGGGATATAGTCAAGGCGGTCATGCTACCATGGCCGCTATCAAAGAAATAGAATTGAATTATAGTTCAGAATTTAATGTTATTGCATCTGTACCCATGGCTGGTCCGTATGATATTTCAGGTGTTCAAAGAGAACTTCTCGAGAATGACAGTGTTTATTCTCAACCTGGTTACTTACCATATATTATTATGGGTTATAATGAAGTTTATGATTTATATGATAGCTTACAAGAAGTATTCGCTCCTCCTTATGATTCAATTCTAGCCACTTTATTTGATGGCACCAATGGAATGGGCACAATCAATAGTTATTTGCCAAGTATACCAAAAAACATGATTGACAGTACTTATTTCGCGAATTTCTTAGCAGATAGTTTACATCCTTTCAAAGAAGCTTTAAGAGATAATGATCTATATAACTGGGTGCCTCAAACACATATACGAATGGCCCATTGTGCAGGAGATAATGTCGTTCCGTATGAACATGCTCAAATTGCTTACGATGCTTTTATTGCTGCCGGTGCTGACAGTGTTGATTTAATAAATAATGGAGACATAGATCACGGTCCTTGTGGTGAATTATCGATTATAGGTGCAAAACTATTTATTGACACCAAAGCAGCATTGTGTGGAGGAGGTTTTGGTGGCGCTCCTGATGGAGTTCTATCTGATAATAAGCTACTTGTTTATCCCAATCCTTCAATGGGAAGTTTTGTTGCGTCATGTTCAAACACCAATATCTTAGAGTTAAACTTGATAGATTTATTAGGCAAAGAAGTTTTTAAAATAAGCAATACTAATCAAAAAGAGGTCTCAATTGAGTTATTTGTCAAGCCTGGAATTTACCTTTTACGCGCTAAATCTGTTGATGGGGTAATACATTCAAAAAAAATATCTGTGAAATAGCTTATTACCAAATGGAGGGAACAATTGTCAAATGGTCAAAACCTATCGCTTAATTTTCTCAGCTAAAAGATACAATACAGCCATTCTAATAGCTACACCATTTTCGACCTGATTGAGTATAATTGAGTGTTCTGAATCAGCAACATCACTTGTTATTTCAACTCCCCTATTAATTGGGCCTGGGTGCATTACCACAATTTCTTTATCTAGCGAATCTAGTATTTTCTTTGTAAGCCCATACTGCATAGTATACTCTCTAAGCGATGGAAAATACTTTGTATCTTGCCTTTCCATTTGTATTCTGAGCATATTTACTACATCGCACCACTGTATGGCTTTTCTAAAATCAAACTCTATTTTTACCCCCAATGTTTCAATGTATTTAGGCATTAGAGTTGCCGGACCACAAAGCCTTACTTCGGCCCCTAGTTTTTGTAAGCAAAATATATTAGACAATGCTACCCTGGAATGGAGAATATCTCCCACAATCAGCACCTTTTTTCCTCTTACATCGCCTAATCTTTCACGCATAGAATATGCATCTAGCAAAGCTTGAGTTGGATGTTCATGTGCTCCGTCACCAGCATTCACAATTTGAGCATCAACGTGTTTAGATAAAAATGCAGCAGCCCCAGCATTTGGATGTCGCATTACAACCATATCGGTTTTCATGGCTAAAATATTATTCACGGTATCAACCAAGGTTTCTCCTTTAGACACAGATGATGCACCGGCTGAAAAATTAATTACATCTGCCGAAAGTCTTTTTTCTGCTAACTCAAATGAAAGTTTTGTTCTAGTCGAGTTCTCGAAAAAGATGTTAGCTATAGTAACATCTCTTAAGGTTGGCACCTTTTTTATTGGGCGATTTATTACTTCTTTAAAATTGTCGGCAATTGAAAATATCAGTTCAATATCTTTAGGGGTAATGTATTTTATTCCTAATAAATGATCTGTACTTAGTTCTGCCATATTATTCGTTTGGGGTATATAACAAGACTTGGTTCTTTTTATCAATTCCCTTCCATTCTACCTTTACCTTCTCTTTAGTAACGGAATCGACTGTTTTTCCTGTATAGTCAGGTTGAATGGGAAGGTGCCTACTGAAACGTCTATCAATTAAAACAAGTAGCTCGACACTCTCTGGCCTTCCGAAATGATTTATCGCCTCCAATCCTGCTCTAATTGTTCTTCCTGTATACAACACATCGTCAATTAGCACAACTTTTTTTCCTTCTACTTCAAAATCTATTTCAGTAGTGTTCGCTTTTAAAACATCTCCCCTTCTAAAATCATCACGATAAAAGGTAATGTCTAAGTTCCCGCTAATAATAGGCAATTTCTTGTTAATCTTTGCTAATTGAGCAGTTACTGCGCTCAACAGATACTTACCACGGGGTTGAAGCCCAATTAAAACTGTATCAGAAAAATCGTTATGGTTCTCTATCAATTGGTAACAAAGGCGGTTGATAGTGAGATGGAGTTGAGTGCTATTTAATATTACTCTTGGTTGCATTGCCTTCGCTGCGCAAATATAGATATTTAAGCTCTCTCAATAGCACTGTTTTCATATTTGATTAGTAACAGTGTATAAAAATAGAATTACCATTAAATATCTATATTCTGCTCTATTATATACAAAAATCCCTTTCAATTTCTCGAAAGGGATTTAATTGTAAGCTAGTAAAGACGTTTATTTTCCGCCTTTTTCCATGTCACTTTTCAACTGAGACAATACGTCTAAATCTCCGAGTGTGGTTTTTTCTTGTTTGTCGTTGATTTTCTTAACTGCTTTGTTATCAGCTGAAGATTTTGTCGATTTTTTCTTAGCAGTACCAACTTTAGAACTACCCTCTGCAGCAGCTTCGTGCAACCGTGCATGTGATAAGATTATTTTTCTAGATTCTTTGTTAAATTCGATTACTTTGAAATCAATTGTCTCATCAACAGCCAATTTACTTCCATCTTCTTTAACACCATGACGCGCTGGGCAGAACCCTTCAACCCCGTATGGCAATCCAGCGATAAACCCTTTCTCTAATTTCTGTAGAACTGTTCCTTGGTGAACTGAACCTTCAGTAAATACAGTTTCAAATACTTCCCATGGATTTTCTTCTAATTGTTTGTGGCCAAGGCTCAATCTTCTATTGTCTTTATCAATTTCTAGAACAACAATATTAATTTGCTCACCTACTTTGGTAAACTCCTTTGGATGATTAATTTTCTTAGACCATGAAAGATCAGAAATGTGTATTAATCCATCAATTCCTTCATCTAGCTCAACAAATATTCCGAAGTTAGAAAGGTTAGTAACTTTTCCTGTGTGTTTAGTTTCAACACCAAATTTAAGTTCAATTCCTTCCCATGGATCTTGAGTTAATTGACGAGTACTAAGCGACATTTTGCGCTCATCTCTATCCATCGTCATTATCTGTGCTTCCACTTCATCGCCAACTCTAAAGAAATCTTGAGCCGTTCTTAAATGCTGAGACCAAGACATTTCAGATACGTGGATCAATCCTTCAACTCCTGGAGCAATCTCAACGAAAGCGCCATAATCGGCAAGAACAACAACTTTTCCTTTTACTTTATCTCCAACATTAGTTTTCTCATCCAATTTCTCCCAAGGATGTGGTTGTAATTGTTTAAGACCAAGAGCAATACGTTTTTTATTGTCATCAAAATCGAGGATAACAACATTAATTGTTTCGTCTAGCGTAACCAATTCTTCCGGATGGGTAATTCTACCCCAAGAAAGATCAGTAATGTGTATTAATCCATCAACGCCACCTAAATCAATAAACACACCATAAGAAGTAATGTTTTTAACAACTCCTTCTAATACTTGTCCTTTTTCTAATTTAGACATGATGTGAACTTTCTGTTGCTCTAATTCAGCTTCAATAAGCGCTTTATGAGAAACTACAACATTTTTAAATTCATTGTTAATCTTAACAACTTTAAACTCCATTGTTTTATTCACATAAACATCGTAATCTCTAATTGGTTTTACATCAATTTGAGAACCAGGTAAGAATGCCTCAAGACCAAATACGTCTACAATTAATCCGCCTTTAGTTCTGCACTTGATAAATCCTTTTACAATTTCTTCTGTAACCAATGCATCATTTACTCTATCCCAAGCTTTAAGAATTCTAGCTTGTGAATGAGAGAGTACCAATTGACCACTTTTGTCTTCAGTATTTTCTACATACACTTCAACAGTGTCGCCAGCAGCAAGTTCAGGATTATATCTAAATTCAGACGCTGTAATAACACCTTCAGATTTGTACCCAATATTTACAACAACCTCTTTTTTAGACTTGCTAATGACAACTCCATCAATTACGGTATGGTCTGCAATTGAAGTCAATGTAGAATTATACATATTCTCCAATTTAGTTCTTTCATCACTCGAATAACCTTCAAGGCCATCGTTTAATGAATCCCAATCAAAATCTGCAAGTGGATTAATTTCTTCTTTTTTCTTGGGGACAATAACTTTATTCTCTGCTTTTGGAGTTTTTAATTCTTTTGCATCTTCTTTTTTTAACGCAACTTTTTTTGCTTTTGGAGCTTCTTTGGTCGTCTCTATCTTTGGAGCTTCTTCCTTTTTAGAAACAGTAGCTTTCTTAGCTGTCGCTTTTTTAGGGGAAGCTGCTTTTTTAGCTATCACCTTTTTAGGAGAAGCTGCTTTTTTAGCTTTAGGTTCTGCTTTTAAAGTTGGTTTTTTTTTAGCAGCTGGCTTTTTAGTCGCCGTATTACTCTCTGCTTTTGGTGCCGCTTTAGTTGCAGCTTTTTCTTCTTTTTCAGCCATTGGGCTTAAATTTTTGTATCTCACATACCGGATTATGAGAGCGATTATTATTTATCTGTTTCCGGTTACATACCCTTTTTTGGGATTGCAAAGATATAGTTTTCTTGGAATTAATTAGGATAAAACCTTAAATTCAACAGAATTAGACTAATTCTTCTATTTCGTAAGTTTTGTGATTAAGCGAAATACTTTCGAATACTTGTTTACCATGCAGAACTTGTCCAATAGGAGAAGCTATAGAAATACAGAAAACTTGACTGTCTGAAACTTCGATTCTTCCAATTCCTATAGAGACATAAAACCAACCTTTGTTTACCTTTACGAGTGAGCCTATGCCTATCGTTTTTGATTTTATCATTGGATTCAATTTATCCAAAAACTGCAGTAATTTGTTTGCATTAGCTAACTGATTGGCCGCTTTTTCCTTCTCAAGCATCGCCATTGCGCGACTTGTTTCGTGCTTGTCGCCTGCACTACTTTTTGTGTCGTTGTTTGCGGCTTCCTGGGCTTCTTCTATTAAACGATGAGCATTCGCTATTTTTTCGTTAACGATGGATAAGGCTACTTCGTGAACCTCCGCTTTATTCATTACCGTAACAGAGAAATACTGCCATTAAGGGTTAAATCAAACTCAGAAATCGTAGAATAAGTAGCTACATAAAAATAAGTTCCTGCAGGGACTTCTATTCCTGCAGTCGTAGTTCCATCCCAGCCACTATTAGAAGTATAATATGAATTTACATTCTCCCCCCATCTGTTGTATATCTGCACGTTTATTTCGGTAAGATTATCTATTTTAAGATAAAAAAGATCGTTTATGTTATCTCCATTCGGACTAAAAACAACAGGAATAATCTCGATAAGTTCACTTTCAATAACAATAGAAGTATATGCTGTATCTGAACAACCATTATTGTTAGTCACAACAAATTCAATCTGATAAACGCCTTGATCATAGAAGGTATAGGTAGAGTTTTCCTCAACTGAAAATCTAAATAAATCAAACGCCCATTCGTATTGGGTATTAGCATCAGTTCCAATACTTTGATTAGTGAAATTGACTGGCAAAGGAACAACACCTGAATCTTCACTTGTAGTAAAAACAGCATCTAGAGAATCATTAGATTCAAGAACCAGCGCTGACGTGTTAAGAAGACAATCATTATAATCATAAATTTCCGCTGAGTAAACTCCTGAACAGAGACCAGTAATATTATCCGTTATCTGGTTGGTTCCAAACCAAACATATGTATATGGTGTAATTCCTCCATTAGCATTTAATTGTAACCCACCATCACATGACGTATTACAGGTAGGGTTAAGATTAATTTCGAGATATGTCAGCATAGCCGGCTCTGCTATATTAACAATACTATCAAAGACACATCCATTCGCATCAGATATTGTAATTACATATGAACCTAACTGCAGGTCATTATTCTGCATTCCTGTTATTCCGTTACTCCAAATCATTGAATAAGGTGACAATCCATTTATTCCTTGGGCCACTATTTCTCCATCACTTCCGCTATTACAGGATACATCATTGACTACTAAGGAAACGGAAGGAATGGAGTTTATTGATACTGTTATCTGCGAGACGGAATCAGAACATTGAAGATTACTCGATGTGTAAAAATAGGTGCCTGCTGCTTCAGTTTGCGGGTTAAATAGGCTATCTACAACTAAACCAGAATTATCAGTCCATACGCCGTTCGAATCTGGGGTTCCCCCTAAAAAGCTGAACATATTTGCTTCTTGCGCGTCTTGACAAATTTCCAAAACACCATTTATTCCGGCATCTGGATTGGCAATCACAGTAACTGTTACGTCTGCTGAAGAGTCCGGACAAATGCCGCCATTAGTAAGGATATAGGTTAACGTTGATGATGTGTCTGTTGCTGGATCAAAAATATTAGTCATTATCGTTTGGTTTGCATCAACCCAAACTCCGCCAATACCTGGAGTTCCAGTAAGTTCTGTAAATAAATCAAAGCTTGGATCAGCACTACATACTGTTGTAGCACCATCTGAACCAGCTCCCTGAGCATTATGAACATACACCTCAACGCTATCTATAGCATCACAACCTAAATTATCATTCACGGAAATTATAAACTGATTAGTAGCCGTAACATTAGTAACAGGAGTAGCAATCGTAGCATCTGAAACAATGGAAGCATCTAACCAAGTATAACTATAAGTAATACCTGCGCTTACCACTCCTGGTGTAAGAGATACATTTAAATTTGCTTGACTGCCCAAGCAAATAGTATCATCGGATACAGATACTTCGATTTGATGAGATGAAATAAGCACCGGAACAGTATGAATTGCTTCACAACCACTCGCATCTGTTACCGTTAAATTAGTAATGTATGCCGCGCTGGAATCATAAGCATGCTGCGGATTCGAAATAGAAGAGGTCGTTCCATCGCCAAAATCCCAGTTCCAACTAGCCATTGCGCCCAAAGTACTCGTTGATTCATCCAAAAACTGAATCGTATCGTACATGCACCCATTTGTAGCAATAATATTATTAGAAAAATTAGCGGTTAAGTCTAAACAGAAACGTTGCTCATTATCTGCGCCTCCAGTAGCTCCAGTAAATCCCCAATACACCATCGGGTCACCTCCAAATATGGTGTTAATAATATCTCCTACATGGGTTAAAACTAACACTCCATTATAATAAACTGTATAGCTAGTGACTGCTGGGTCCCATACAACACGTAAAGTATCATCTTCACAATCTTCTACTTCACCCAAGTCATAAGGCCCATCTAGATTATTTGCAGTTGCATGATCTACATCGCCATTACTATTAATCGAAATGTGATCATTAGCTGGGTCACTATGAACAGGATTGGCATATGTATCAATAAATACACCTAAAGAAGGCGTTACTCCTCCTAAACCCTGACCACCTCCAAGCACGCCAACATTTGTTCCGTTCTGCTGAAGACCAAAAGCAATTCCATCCGCACCTGTCCAGATATTTTGGTCGCAACCAAGAAAAACCGTAAACGTAAAATCAAATGGATTATTGAGATCAATAAGTGTAGTATTCCATACCGCACCAACTTGGCTATTTAGAGCTGGTGTTAACTGATAACAAGTACAAGATAGTTGCGAAGCATCAGCATGAACAAAAAATTGAGCACGCAAAGGGGACAGCCAAACTAAGAGCACGCAAACTGCTAGGTAATTATATTTTTTATTTATAGTACGCATAAACGAAACTGTTATTTATACTGCAAAGACGAGAAAAAACTATAAAGGTTGGCTTTTACTCGTTAAATTATCTTAACTAGGTAAAGTTAACTTCTAACTTTCTGAAATAGTAATCTTCTCGATCTTATCTCCTTCTCGAATTTCATCAACAAAATCAATTCCTTCGGTAACTTTACCAAAACATGTATGTACACCGTCTAAATGAGATGTATTGTTTCTGCTATGACAAACAAAAAACTGTGATCCACCAGTGTTTCTTCCTGCATGAGCCATAGAAAGTACACCTCTATCATGATATTGATTATTGCCTGTTAATTCACAATCAATTGAATATCCAGGACCACCAGCACCTGAACCTTGGGGACATCCACCCTGAATCACGAAATCTGGAATTACACGATGAAAAGTTAGTCCGTCGTAATATCCATTCTCAGAAAGTTTAACAAAATTAGCAACCGTATTTGGTGCATCTTGCTCATACAATTCGACTTTCATTGTTCCTTTTCCAGTTACTATCTCTGCTACTTTCATATTATTTTTTCTATTAATTACTTTACAGCTTCGGGTAAATTCACCCCAGACAAATCCTTAAACACTGCAACGGCATCCCATTTTTCAGCATCTTTTCCTACTCTAATAATTTCTATTTTATCCATCAAGTCTCCTTGAGCAATTTCGTTTACGACATCCTGACCAAATAACACTCGACCAAATATGGAATGTTTATTGTCTAGCCATGGTGTAGCTTTATGTGTAATAAAAAATTGACTTGCATTTGTAGTTGGACCAGCATTTGCCATCGATAATATTCCAGGTCTGTCATGTCGCAGTGTTGGATGAAATTCGTCTTTAAATTTATATCCTAAGCTAGCGGTTCCAATACTTTGCGGATCACCTCCCTGAATCATAAAGTCTTTAATAACTCTATGGAATTTATTTCCATCAAAATAGGGTTCACCAATTGATCGCGAAGAGTTTGACATTTTACCTTCAGCAAGTGCAACAAAATTAGCAACGGTCATTGGTACTTTTTCATACTCAAGCGCTAAGAGAATTTTTCCTTTTGTTGTTGTTATTTCCGCATATATACCGGGATACAAGCTTGTTTTATCCTCTTTTGCAGACCAACTAAATAATAGTATGGAAATAGTAATTAATAGTATTGTTAAAATTGGTTTCATGCTAGTATTCTTTATATTTTTGAAATACAAATTTATAAAAGATATGTCAAAATTCTACTATTCTATTCTGTTCGTAATGTTCTTATCCATAAATGGAACTACTCAAAATACATGGGATCTGATTTATACAGATATGCAAACAAGTTGCGCAACCAGTTCATGTCACTCCAACGCTGCGGCTTCATCTCTTGATTTAGAGGGCAACGGAGCAACGGCTCAGCAAGACGTGTATAACAATTTGGTTGGTACTATTCCCACGAATTCATTTGCCTCTGGCTTAGGCTATAAAAGAGTTTATCCAGGTGATCCATATAAGAGTTCATTATTCAGAAAAGTTTGTGATGATTTAGATGATTTCGTTCAGTTAGATCCTGCAGAAGGAGGGATCATGCCGCCTGCCGGTGGCTTAGAAGCAAAACAAAAAGAATTAATTAGACAATGGATATTGTTTGGTGCTCCAGCGACTGGAACAGTTGTGGACACAGCTATTATTTCTGATTACTACAATGGAAATGGAGTTGATGGAGTGCCTAATCCGATTAATGCTCCAGACGAGGGAGATGGTTATCAAATTAAACTTGGGCCATTCTTTATGGAACCACTGGATGAAGTAGAATACTTTTTAAAATATAAAATTGAGAACGCAGATACAATTGAAATTCATAAGGTCGATGTTGATTTAGGTCAATTATATTCTCATCACTTTATCACTTATAGATTTCGTAATCAAGGTGAATCAGGTCAGTCAGCTGGTGTCCCCAATAACTATAATGAAGGGCTAAGACTAGACAATGCGCACAACGATGTAACATTTGTAACTGCTAATCAAGAGTCTTCAACCATTGACTTGCCTGATGGAACGAGTTTTAGATGGCTGCCGCAAACCGTTTTAGACCTGAATACTCATTACATTAACTATGACCAAAATAAAGTATTAAAAGCGGAAAACTACATCAATATCTATACTCAAGAATCTGGAAATGCAGTTCAACTTATGGAAACAGATTTGTACGTAAATCCATCAATTGCCATTCCGGCTACCGGCCAAGATATTCAGTTCACTGCCAACATTGTTGGCACCAGTGCCGATAAAGCATATTACTGGATGATTACTTCACACACTCATCAGCTCGGACAAGATTTCGATGTGTATCTCGCAGATTCGCAAGGCAATGCTGATAATCAAATATTTGATGCTGAATATTTATATGGTGATCCAAGTGGAATTTTTATTGGATATGACTACCAACATCCGCCTGTGCGGTATTGGGAGTATCCATTTTTAGAAGTTCAAAAAAATATTGGATTCGTTCAAGTTGCAACTTACAATAACAACACTGGACAAATGGTATTTTGGGGCGATACTTCTGACGATGAGATGATGATAACGATGGCAATGTATGTTAATGACACGACTGGCCTTGGTAATTTTGAAAACACAAATGTCCCTTCACCACATAAACAAAGTAATTTTCAATTAATTCCTAACCCAGCAAATGACTTTGTTATAATTTCCGGAATCCATACTGCACCTTTCAATATTCATATAATCAACGTTTTAGGAGAAATTGTTCTGAAACAAAACTTATACTCAAATAAGGAACTTATCGAAACAAGCTCGTTAATTGCTGGAGTCTATTTTTACTCTATCGAATCTCGTACGTTTAGCCAATCTGGAAAGCTGATAATCAGATAAACCAGAGAAGAAGGTATAACTATTTCAAGTAAACGGAAGCATTACTGCAACGAAATCAATATAAAAAAGACAATTTTATCGCCAAGTTGTTTGACTGTTTGATTCGGGCTGTAAAGAAATGTCAAGGCCAGGTATTGGATCACCCGCATTATTAAATTGACTTTTTAAATTAACTGTAAGAACATTAGAATGGCCAACACTTGCTATAATTATCATGAATGATAATAAGATAAACTTTAACATTAAATTTTTCATCGTATGGTTTTAATAAATTTACTCTGCAAATAGAAAGCAATGGAGATAATGTTGTTAGAGTAAAAAGAACTAAATTAAAAAATACTGCTTTTTTTAAAAAACTCGTTATTATACTTAGAGAAGTACTAAAATATCGCACCTATGATTAAGTATAAACACGTAGCTTGCAAATTTATCAGACCGTTAAACAAGCTAGAAAATAATTAAATTACTCCGAAACATCGCTAGGCAAGTTCTTTTAGTTTTGCTAATTACTATTTAGATATCATGGTCCTTACTTTCTAGGCTGCACTAGCTATGTAAATTAAATAAGCCGTTTAGGTATTTAAAATTAGTTTTTCGTTGATCTAAAATTCTTAAAAAGAATTCAATATTAATTCCTTTTAATTAAAAACTAAAAAACTCTTACATTTGCACAAAATTTCACAGTTATGAAAAAAATATTTTTGGCTTTATTAGGAGTTTCATTATCCATTATAATTATTGGCTGCGGTTCAGAGCCCAAGATGAATAATCTAGAAGAAAAAACCGAAATCAAAGAAAATATAAAAGACGAAATTGAAACCAATGATTTGGCGAACTTTGAATTCCACGTGTTAATTGCAAATATGCCAAAACCATTGGAGGAATTAAGCGACTTAAACCTAGACCATGTTGGTTTTAAAAAAGAAATGATGTGCCCATTAGAAGCTGCTGAAAAACACGCATCAGCTGCTTCAATAGCGCTTAACTGTGGTTTATATATGGCTGACTTAACTTATCAAACGGTTTATCACAAAAAAGAAGATTTGATTGCATATTTAACTGTTGCGCACGATTTAGCAGGAAAATGTGGAACTGAGTATGCCTTTAACAAAGTATTACGTTCTGGATTAGAGGAAAACATGGAGAATAAAGATTCTCTGCAGGCTATAATACAAAGGGGTTATGAGACGATGGAAGAATATTTATTAAAGGAAAATAGAATTGAAACTGCAACACAACTTCTAACTGGTGGATGGATCGAAACACAGTACTTAATGATGCTGTCATTACAACAAATGCCGGAACCAACTAAGCACTTAAAATTTCACGTTTTTGAGCAGCGAGTTCATTTAGAAAGATTACTAAAGTTGTTAAGCGAATTTAAAGATGAAGCAGGGCTCAAATCAGAACATGCCAAATTAGTTGCGCTAGAAGAGTCCTTTTTAAAAATTCATGCAACCGAAGATGTTTCGCATGAACTTTTAACGGAGTTGGCTGACGAAATCGAGGAGATTAGAAATGACATTATAGGAATGTAGTCTTACTGCCTAATTTATCAATTGAAGAGTGGTTAATTCCGCTCTTTTTTTTTATATTTTTGTTACTTAATCCTCTCTAAATGAAAAATATAGCCTCCTTACTTTTCTGTTTACTTTTGTATTTACACTCTTTGGGGCAAGAAAAATTTCAAATGGCTCTTGATAGAGGATTTGGAATCTACGACACAACAACTATCTCAAACGACTATGGTTATGATATTAAGCAAACTTTTGATAATGGATATATTATTGTTGGATATTCTGACAACCATGGCTTTGGTGCAAAAGATATATTTCTGACAAAGCTAGACCAACTTGGCGATACTGTCTGGAGTAAACTTTATGGAACGGTGCAAGACGAAATTGGACATACTGTTGTTCAAACAAGTGATGGTGGATATGCAATTTCAGGATATACAAAAGATGCTGGTGCTGGAATTGAAGACATGTTTTTAATGAAAACAGATGAGCATGAACAAATTGATGACATTTGTATTATCGGGGTTAAAATTTAACGCACCCTAGTTAGTCTAAAGTTACATAGTATCGATTAGTTTCTTTAATTTCGCATGACATAATATCTCATGTCTGAACACAAACGAAATACAATATTTAAGCAGCTAATACTGAATATTATTATTCCAGTTGCCATCGCGCTAAGTGTTGTAGCTCTAGTGAACTCATACTTGCTGTTTGATATTGAAACGAGTAATGAAGAATCAAAGAATGAACTAGTAACCGATGAAATAAAAAACATTCTAGAGTTTCAAAATGTTGCACTTAATTTGATTGAATCTAATCTCAACGCAAAGATTGAGGATTATTCGCACAGATTAATAACGGAATATTTCTCTAATACAAAAAATATTGAAACCGTTGATTTATATGGAATTAGAGATGAATTGAATTTAGACCCTAAATTATTTGATTTTTATATTATCAAATCTAATGGCGTTATTGTTAACACTACTTTAAAATCTGACCTTGGCCTAGACCTATTTTCGTTTGGGAAAGAACTGCAAAATAAACTCAAAACCGTACTAAGAAATAAAAGTTTTTTGAGTGACCATTTCGAAACAGAAGTTAGTACGCGTAAGCTAAAAAAATACTCATATCACGCTACCAGTGATGGAAAATATATTGTTCAAATTGGTATGTACTCAGAGGAAGCTTTTGATATCTCGGAGAAGTTTGTTGAACGATTAAACACTATTTCGGCAGAAACAAATATTAGATCTATTGATTTATTTATTAACCCAGAACAACCATTTTCCAAATATAGTGAAGCTACTCTTATTGATACGAATCATATTAATATGGTGCAGAATGTGTTTGAAACAACTCAAACATATATAACCTTCTCAAAAGAAAAAGGTAGAGAATTAAAGCATGCCTATGTATATTTAAGTATGGGGGCAGCCAGCGTAGAAAGCAATTTGGCAGTAATTAGAATTGTATCTGATATTACTGATTCCCACATCCTAATTAGAAATTTAATGCTTTTCAGCCTCCTCCTATTAATTCTTACCTTAGGAATAATGAGCGGGTTTTTCTACAAGAAAATTGGAGGAATTACTCTTCCAATTCTCCATCTAGTGCAAAAGACAATAAAAATTACAGAAGGAAACCTAGAGGAACGCGTTGAAATTGTTGGTGATAATGAAGTTACCACTTTATCTGAACAGTTCAATTTAATGGTTCAAAAATTAGAGCATTCTTATCATGAAATTGTAGAGCAGAAAAAAGATCTTGAAGACAGTATACATTACGCTCAAAGAATTCAAAACGCAATTCTTCCGCCAAATCAACTCAGAGAGAGTATTCTGCCAAATTCGTTTGTATTATACAAACCAAAAGATATTGTTTCTGGTGATTTTTACTGGATGGATGAAAAAGATAACAAAACTTTATTCTCCGTAGTAGACTGCACTGGTCATGGTGTGCCAGGAGCTTTTATGAGTATTGTTGGTTATAATGGTCTAAATAGGGCCGTAGGTGACCACAATAAAACAACACCGGGTGAAATATTAGATGACCTAAACGATTCTGTAACAGGTACATTAAGACAACAAGAAGACCAAAACGCTGTTAAAGACGGAATGGATCTTGCACTTTGCTCAATAGATTTAAAAAGCAGAATTTTACAATATGCTGGGGCAAACAACCCTCTCTATGTAATACGCTCATGTAAGGAACCGCATATAGAGGGTAGGGAAATTACAATTACAAATGATGAATACAACTTATTTGAATACAAAGCAGACAAGCAGCCAATTGGTTCTTATTTAGAACATAGTAAATTCACCACACATACAATTCAGTTATTAAAAGATGATGCCGTTTATATTTTTTCAGATGGTTTTGCTGATCAATTTGGCGGTGAGCGTGGTAAAAAATTTAAGTACAAACCCTTTAAACAATTGTTACTTAATAATCAGCAAAAACCACTAAATATTCAACAAGATTTGCTAGATGAAGCTATTGAAAAATGGAGAGGTGAGCTTGAACAGATAGATGACATTTGTATCATCGGCATGAGAGTTTAATCTGCTTGATGACTCGGTTTAAGTAAATCAAAAACCGTTTTCACAGGATTAAAAGTGGTAGCAGGTACTTCTACAAAAATAGTAATCCAATCAGCCATAGCACCATTCCACAAACCAGGCAGTTCAAGGATCTTTATTGAATTGCCGTCTACTGATTTATCTGCAATTAACCCAGCATCTTGGTCAACGTATTTCAATAAATTAAATTTATTTCCCTTGTGATTTTTGACATAACAAACCAAATCAACAGGGTTAAAATGAGTTGAGGCTTCCAATATTCTATGTTGCTCTGTGTCTTCTTTGTTTATTTGAACTTCTTCAACAATTTGAAGACTTTTACCATACTTAATATCTTTAACCCAAAAAGGACCCCCTCCGGGCTCTCCATCATTTTTAACCATACCAGCTATTCTAATCGGACGATTAAGATATTGGTATACCAAATGAATTTTTGACTCTAAGTTTTTAGCTTCTAATGCTAAATCAACTCCCAATACTGTTTTAATAAAATTAACTGAGTTATTCAAGACTTCTTCTGATGGATAATTTAACAGGCCATCTAACAAAAAATGAATTTCATTAACAATTTTAATTAATTTTCCGGCTAACGCCTTTTTATATAGAACTGTATCAGCAATTAAGGCTTCTTTAACAACATTATCGATGTTTTTTACAAATATGATGTCTGCATTAATATTATTAAGGTTTTCGATTAAAGCCCCGTGGCCAGCTGGCCTGAACAAAATTTCACCATCTATCCGCACCAGAGAACCTTTTTTATCTAAAGCAACTGTTTCAGTTGTCGAAATCTGATTTGAATACTCTATTTCAATTTCTATGTTATAAATAGATTTTAAATTATCGATACATCTACCAACTAGATCTTGAATCATCGATGCGTGATCTTTAGATATAGTAAAATGAACTTTAGCTACGCCATTATTCGTCGCATATAAACAAGCCTCAAACAAGTGCTCCTCAAAGGGGGTCCTTGGCTTATTATCATATTTATGAAATTCAATTAACCCCTTTGGCAAACTTCGATAGTTGAGCCCATCTTTCTCTAAAACATACGTAGCTATTTCAATTGAAGAAAATTCTGAAGAAATCAAATTAGAAAAAGCGAACTTATTAATAGAAGCGGCGAATAACTTAATTTCGTCACTTTCCTCGTTGTTAATAATTGCCGTGCTCAACGATTTAAACATCCTTGAAGCGGCACCTGAAGCTGGAACAAATTTTACTACTTCTAAGTCTGATATTTCATATGCATCAGCATATTTATGACATTCTGCATTTGTCAATTTAGCAATACCATCTCCCACTATCGCCGGAGAAAGTGCAGTAAGGATTGGGAAACCATTTTTTAATTTTTCAATTTGCTTTTGTACCTCCTGTTCACTTTTTCCAAGATCAGCAATTTCTCTTATCTCCTGTTCTGTTAGCATAATGTTATTCGTTATCTTTAACACTCTTCCAATTTTTCCCTCTCCGCCTTACATCAAATCCGGTTACCTGCTTATCACCCGCACCAACAACTCTCCAAGATTTTCCATCATAATAGATAAAGGCATTTGCATCAGTATCATAAACCATCATTCCCTTTTTTGGGTTGGGAACATTTATTCTTTCTACGGCAGATAATTTAGGTACTAGCACAGCTTGATCGATATCATTTATATCTGTCTCGTTATTGCTAGGGGTGATATCTTTTTTCTGCGTTTTAGTTTCTTCTTTCATTATTTCCTTGATACTTTTTGTATCTCGCTCTGCTTTATTCTTCTCAGGTTTTTCTCTTTTCTTTTTCACTTTCAATTTATCACTGTTCCCTCCGTCTTTAGAACCAGTATTTTCTCCAATCAGAGACTTACGAGATTGCCTGAGCTTTTGCTTATTTTTCTTATTATTTTTTGCCTTACTATCTTTCGTTCGCCTCCCTTTTTCTTCAACTAACTGCTCATCATCATTTAAAGGTTTAGCCTTTCTAGGTTTTTCCAACTTCGGTGGTTTAGGATACTCGCAAGTTCCATCCGATTTGTTTGCTTTTGAATTGTAATTTAAAGCAGATGTATCCATGCATCCTAAAATAATCGGCACCAAACTCTTACATTCTCCCAGTTGCATTGCATATTTACTGCCTGATGACGATATAAACAATGGATCATAGAAACAGACCTCGCTTGAAACCGTGTCTGAGTATTGTATATTAAGTAGTGTAGCGTTTCCAGGAGGAATTGGGCTCCCTTCTTCTAAAAAAGCAATTAATCTGTTCCCATTTATGTGAAGTTTTAAATCATTTTCACCAACTAGACCTTCAGTTACCTTAATACCAGAAATTCCTTCAATTGATAACTGAAAACTCGCAATGGCATTTTTGTTGCTTAAATTTACTTGAAACATTTTTTCTTGATTATCGACCTTATCAAATTGTAGTTTCACTTTTCCTTTTGTGTCTTCAATAATGCCGGGTGGGGCAGGTCCGTTTCTGTAGATAAAATTCTCTACAATCATCAAATCCGAAACATCAACATAACCGTCTTTATTCACATCTGAGAATTTATCCGGTTGTTCGTTGCCTAAAATTATTTCCTTTAATGTTTCGCAACCGTCTTTTGTGTAAACCACATTTGCACATTGCCCAACCTGCGCAGTATAAAGTTCAGCAAGCTCATTAACAAAAATAGGTCTAGCAATGCATATTTCCTGAAATTCACCATCAAATTTTAACTTGAACAATACATTGTTTCCCGGCTGTATTTCGTTTCCATTTTCAAGGGTTGCAAAAACTCTTGATTCAAAAAAACTTACCTTCATTCCGCTCGATTCTAGCAATCCTCCACTGATATCAATAATTTTATTGATGCCAATAAAATCTAACTGAAATCCTGCAATAGGATTTCCGTTTTGTAAGATAATCTCAATTGTTTTTTGTTCAGTATCCACAAACCCCGGAGTAACGTAAATCTGTGTTTTTACCTGTTTCTTAGAACTATGCTCAGGCGCTTGACCTTCCCTATAAATATAATTTTCTATTATCAGAAGGTCTGCGATATTTGTTTCCCCATCTTTGTTAATGTCTGAAATGAATGTATGATTTTTCTTTCCTGCAATAATATCTTGCAACTCAACATAATCAGTAGCATCAATAATATTATCACCTGTTACGTCTCCTGAAAACTGACCAAAACAGCTAAATGATAAAGTCATCAAAAGGATGAAAGAAAAACTACATATGGGATACCTTACTAACAAAATTTATTACTCAAAAGTAACAAACAATTACTCGGCTTATGAATATCTCTTTTTGAAAATTGATTTAATTTGCATTTAAAGATGAAGAACTCAATATTCAACAACTTAGAAATTGCATTCGCCAGTAAATCCAATCGGGATTTATCGTTTTCAGCTTTTATTTTTAAATTAATGGGAAGACCTATTATAGTGAAAATATCTACTTTTGCAGCATTGCTTGCTGTAAGATTTCATCTACCTATCACAAGCTTAATTAAATCAACTATTTTTAAACAATTCTGCGGTGGAGAATCTCAAGAAGATAGCGAAAAAGTAATTAATGCCTTGGGGCAGTCAAATATTAAATCAATTTTAGATTATTCAGTAGAAGGAGAGAATAAAGAGAGCCATTTTGAGGATACGACTCAAGAAATTCTAAGAGTAATTGCTTTAGGTAAAGTTAATAAAAACATACCTGCTGCTTGTGTTAAAATTACGGGAATAGGAAGTTTTGAAATCCTTGAAATGGCAAATTCAGGAGAGCCATTATTTAAAAGAAATAAAATAGAATTTGAGGCTATTAAATCTCGCCTTAACAGACTTTGTATGGCCGCCCAAGAAAATGACGTCCCCATTTATATTGACGCAGAAGAAAGTTGGATTCAAAACACCATAGATTCTATGGTCATGGATATGATGCTTAAATTTAATAAAAAGAAAGCATATGTTTTCAACACATTGCAATTATATCGTTGGGATAGATTAGATTTATTTAAAGCATGGCTCTCTAAAACAACAAGCAATAAAGTGCTCCTTGGCGTTAAAATTGTACGAGGAGCTTATATAGAAAAAGAAAATAATAGAGCCAAAGTCAATAATTACAAATCACCTATTCAGCCAAACAAAAAAGCTACCGATCAAGATTATAACAGCGCATTAGCTTTTGCACTTAATAATATTGAACATATTGAACTCTGCGCAGGAACCCATAATGAAGAAAGCTCAGAACTTCTCACGCAACTAATGAAAGACAGAGAAATTCCTAAAAACCATCCACATATATACTTCTCTCAGCTATATGGAATGAGCGATCAAATAAGTTTCAATCTCGCGGATTTAGGTTACAATGTTAGCAAATATGTCCCTTATGGCCCTGTTAAGTCCACACTGCCTTATTTAATTAGGCGGGCAGAAGAAAACACTTCTATCGCCGGCCAAATTGGAAAAGAATTACGATTAATTCAGGAAGAGAAAAAAAGAAGGAAACAACTTCCTTAATTAGCTATTAAATTGATTGATATATTAGATATGCGCTTATAATCTTCCCCAATCTTCTTGAGATCCTCATCGTCAGAATCATAATACCAGTTAACTGAAATAGAATCACCATTGCCATTAATTTTGTCTAATCTTCTTATTATTTCTAAAACGGAAATAATTGAAGAAGAACTAATATAGTATAATTCTATATCGAAATTAAGATCATTGCTTGGAGTAAAGTCATCTAACCAATACAATATGTCAGAGTAGAATTTTTTCGCGTTTTCAGGAAAAGATTTACCTTTTATTGTAAAGATATTTTCCGATATATTGAAAATAACCTCAGGAGTATTCTTACCTTCTGCCAATATTAAACTGCTCATATTTAATCTCCTTCCTTTTTTAATTTTAAATCACAAGACATCTCAAACCTAGAATAGCTTTTATCCAGGGGTTCGAAAGAATAATCTAAATTACTCTTCGCTTTCATAGCAACGGTAATAAAACCAAGACCAGCTCCCCCCTTACTAGACCTATGGCCATCAGTAAGAGTCTCCATATAAAATGTTTTAAGACCAACCCGATCTAATGAATTGATTTTATCAACCCTAGCTTGAACTTTTTCTATAACATCCTTATGAATAATATTCGCTGTTATAATGCGAAAAATATCGTCATTCTTAGCTATAAAATAAAAAGACGCTTGCTCTCCTTCAGCAGTAAATTCTCCATGCAGGCGAATATTTTGCAAAGCTTCTATTATCAAACTAAATATTCTTTTAACAATACCTTTTTTAACTCCTTTCTCAGGTAACACAGTTTCTAAATCATAAGCAAAACCCTCAACATCTTCCTGTGTCCAAGGACCTTTTTTTGCCTGAATTACCTGAAAACCTGTTAGAGAAAATTTCTCATCAAGTTCTATAAACCTGTTGTTAAAATTGTTGAGCAATGTTTTAAACAAAATTATTCTAGATACAATTATAAGTAAATCATTTATTTAAGGAAAATTTATTCGCCAACTTCTTAAAAATTAATAGGATATAAAGGTTGGTTGTATAAAGGGCAAATATCTTCAATTATATAGTTAATGATTTTGTACCTTGCGGATTCTTTTGAATAGCCTTTAAATTGGCAATTGTTAAGAAATAAACACGTTTAAATAGTGATAAAACATTCTAATTTTAAAATGAAAAATATTTTTATTACCCTGGTAATTAATGCAATATCAACTGCACTATTTGCTCAGTATTGTCCATCGGAGGCTGCCGATGATGCAGATAGCAAATGTGACCTAGTACAGCTTAATGGAAATACCCAATCCATAAATAATAATACATCTTTGAGTGGTTGTGAATCCTATTCTGACTTTACTTCCCTGGCTGGTGCTGATTTGAATGCAGGACAGACTTATAATGTCAACATTATGCAAGGGACATGTGGAGATGATTACACCAGATTTTGCAATGCATGGATTGATTTTAACGGAGATGGTGATTTCACAGATGCTGGCGAAGCTCTTAGCACAGGTAATTCTTCTTCTCTAAACTCTGGCTTTATTCATTCTTTCAATTTTAGCGTTCCCACTAACGCTGTTGGAGGCATAACGAGAATGCGTGTTATTGTTATCGAGGGAAGTCAAGCAACCAACCCCTGCGCGAACTACCAATGGGGAGAAACGGAAGATTACTCAATTGAAATTATCCCAGCCAACATTCCGCCTGTAGCAGACTTTGAGGCTAACACTACCTCAACATGCAGTGGTTTAATAAACTTTATAGATTTATCAACCAATTCGCCAACCTCATGGGACTGGGATTTTGGCGACTCGAATGGAAGTACTTTGCAAAATCCTTCCCATACATATTCTTCAAACGGTTTGTATAGTGTTACTCTTGTTGCCACAAACCAGATTGGTTCTGATACCGTTACTTTTACCAACTACATAACAGTTAATACGATTGGCGCATTGCCTGTTGCAGCAAATTGTAGTCCGCAAACATTATCGCCTTCTGCAGGTTTCGGTATTAGCAACGTTACTTTCGGATCTATTAACAATAATTCTGGCGATGGAACCAATGGAATTGAAGACTTCACGTGCAATTCTGCTACTATGATTAGCGGTGTTAATTATCCCATTTCAGTAACTACCGATAACCCTCAACCTCACAATGTAAGGGCTTGGATTGACTATAATAATGATGGTAGTTTCAGTAACTCTTCGGAACTTATTCTATCAAAAGATGCATCGCTTTTAAGTGCAGACACCGTGTTTATTCCTGCTGCAGTAATTCTTAACACCCCACTTAGAATGAGAGTTATGGCCGATTGGTATCTCCAGGCAGCTCCAGACGGCTGCAGCGATGTGCAAAATGGACAGGCTGAAGATTATACAATAATCATTCAACCTAACACAAACCCTCCAGATGCAGAATTTAGTGTTGATCTAACCTTGTCTTGTAACGGAGATATTATTTTTTCAGATCTTTCAACTAATGTTCCTACGAGCTGGGAATGGGATTTCGGAGATGGTACTGTTAGTGCTCAACAAAATCCAACACATAATTTTGATACTTCTGGCACTTATTCTGTTTCTCTTATTGTTACAAACACCTTTGGAACGGACACCGCCATATATGCCAACTTAATAGAAGTAAATTATGCTGGA
>CAJQPE010000035.1 GCA_905480125.1 uncultured Flavobacteriales bacterium
CTAAAGACATAGTAAACGGTATATATCAAGCCAAAATAGAGAGGTTAAATATTGAATTTAATAACCCAGTAAAATCAGAATTGGTAGTTCGAGTACCTAACAATGTTGAGGTTAAGCAAATTGTGTTGTATGATATTGAAGGGAGAATAGTTTATGTAAATTCGAATACTAGTAATACTCAGTTTATTATTGATACCGAAAGTTTAAATGCTGGATTATACTTTCTAAACGTACAAACGATGGCCGGGAAACAAGGAAATTATAAAGTAGTAAAAATTTAATCTTTCAGAGGAATCACTTTGTAGCCTTGAGCTTGTAATAAAGAAATAATGCCTGTTTCTCCAGCTAAGTGGCCTGCGCCAACAGCGATAAATACAGATGAATCCATTATCGATTCTTCGATAATGGGTATCCAGTTAGAATTTCTTGTGTCTAGAAAATCTGTTTTGAAATTATCAATGCTTTTAGATTCTGATATTGTTAGCTCATACAGTGTATTCAATTGTTGCTTCTTATACAGGTCAACCATTTGTGCGAATTGATCTAGACCATCTATTTCTTTAGTGCCCTCCATCAACAATATTAGTTGATCTTCAATTGACACTTTATCCACAATATCAAACTGGTACTCGATACTTTCAAGCCCCATCGATTTCATTTTCTTCTTTTTTGCCATATCCATAAATTCTTCTTCGTATGATTTTATGTCATCTAATTGCTCTGTTAGGATAACACTAGAGAGAAAGAAAGGTTTAAGCCGCATGTACTTATCTGTTTTCTTTTCTTTGATACCAACATCATTTATCATGTAGCTTCTTAGCTCTTGGTATTGAGATGAATCAATATAGTCTGCAATCGTTTTTGCATCGGGCAGCATTGTCTTTAGCGCCAAGTCAATTTTTTCGGCCATAGTCATATCTAAATCAATTTCCAATGCTAGAATTTGACAACTTTCGAATTTTTCTTCCACCACTTTAGGAAGAAAGAAATCATCTTTTCCTATCATATGAATGGTTCCAAATAGATAAGACGATTGTTTTAGGCCGTTACCCGATATTTCCCAAAATAGAGAGTCATCTTTAGTACTTGTTTCTTGCCCTGTAAAAGCAAAAAGGCTGGGAACTAATAAAAGTACCCAGCCTAAAATTTTGATATATTTCATCTAAGTTACTGAACTACAACTTTCTGAACTATTGTTGACTCTTCAGATTGTAGCTCTACGAAATAAATGCCTTTTGTTTGGTTTGACAAATCAATAACTGAATAACCGTTTATTGAAGAAGCTGATACAACTTGTCCTAGTGAGTTGGTAATTGTCAATATGTTTATACCCTCAGCTTCAATAACGACGATACCAGAAGTCGGGTTTGGATAAATATTTACTGAAGTATTGTTTAACTCATCTATACCAACTCCCATGAATGTAACATCAGAAGGTCTTCTTGGCTCAATTGAAATATCATTAAACTCTGAGAACATAACTCCAGTAATTGCATACTTATCTCCAATTTGCGCATCAGGGCTATGCCAGTACATTAAGTTGTCCCATAATAAATCAGCGGTGCCGTCATTAACCGTCCAAACACCGTATTGTGCATCTGTATCATCATTTACTGTGGCATTTGAAATAGAAACTAAAACTCCTTCCCACTCTTCGTTAGAAGCGTCTAAAGTGCTTAGTGAAACAGGGGTTGGCTCATCACCCGAGCTACCTAATGTAAAAGAAGTAATTTCTCTTAACACTGTATAATCCCAATATGGATAATCGTCTTCTCTAATTGTGCCAATTACTGTAACCGTGTCGCCAGCAGAAACACCGTTATAATTAACGGTATCGTTCACATATAAACCACTCCAAGCACTATCTCCATCTTGGATAAAATAACCTCTGTAATTTCTTGAAGAAGGGTGGTCGTAAGTACAAAATCCCGATACTACACCTTTAACCATTACTTCCGTATCTACTAATGGAGATTCTCCGTTTGAAGCAGCAGTGTATTGTATCTCATAGATAGTCGAAAGCGGCAAATAATCAGCGCCTATTGATATAACAGCATCACCTGTACACATATTTCCGTCTGTAATTGTTATACCGTAGTTCCCTTCAGAAACTCCACTTAACGTAGAAGTTGTATTACCATTTTCCCAGATAAACGAATAAGAACCATCACCTCCAGATCCTGTAGCAATAGCAGAACCATCAAGGGCCCCTAAAGCTGTTTCGTTAGTTGTAGTTGCTGAAGCAACAATTGCTGCTGGCTCACCAACTGAGTAGGTTCCTGCAGTAGCACACCCTGCTCCATTTGTGACCGTATAACTATGAGTCCCCGCAGCTAATCCAGATGCAGATACATCAGTACTGCCATTTTCCCAAATATAAGTATAATCAGATAGGCCTCCAGTTGCAGTTGCCATCCCATCGCTAGAACCGTTGCACAACGCATCGGTTGATGTAATTGTAACAGTTGGCCCATTAGATACTCCTACAGATGCTATTATTGAAGATGAACCAACGCCATCCGTAACCGTTACACTGTGTGACCCTTGGTCAAGACCAGTTGTCATTGCAGCAGTTCCTCCGTTATCCCAAATATAAGTGTAAGGCGCTGTTCCTGATGTTACAGAAACAGTAGCAGTTCCATCAGAATTGCCACAAGTTGCATCAGTTGCAGAAACAGCTAGAACTGGCCCTGTGGCAGATTCAACTACTTCAATATTGTCTATTTCCCATGTCTTACCATCACTTGCAGAGCCTGTGTACTTGAAGCCAACGTAAGTTGATATTCCTTTGTGCAATGAAAGGTCTAAATCTCCTGAAGCTACCCAGCCCGACCAACTTGACGTGCTTGTTGGTAAAATAGGAGTTAGTATAGTCCATGTACCTTGTGCGGTCGGATCACTTATCCCATCATAATCAGTTGACACTAAAACTATAAGTTGGGCACCTGCATAATTTGTTTCAGAATCGAACGATAACATAGGTACATTGGAGGTGCTTAAATCGAATGCTGGAGAAATCATCCATACCTCAGCCGCATCGTTACCAGATCCATTCCAATTTGTTACTTTAGCGAAAACCTCGCCACCAAAGTCGGCACCAAACCATTCATCTGAGCCAGCTACAATATTATTTGTCCATCCGCCAGATGTAATTGATGTGTCGTTAAAATTCTTGCTCAAATACGTTTGTGCATTTATTGAAAACGTAACGGCAAGTGCAGTAATTAGTAAGTAAGTTTTTTTCATAATAGTAAATTTAATCTATGCTTATTTTGTAATTTGTATGTTGTCGATTCTGTAAGTCGTTGTTTGATTTGCTAGAGGACTAGCTTCATATTTAAACCCAATGTAGTAATTTCCAGAATAATTAGCACCTAGCTCATCTTGAATATAAATATTCCCTGAACCAACAACACCAGACGACCCTTGCCCTGCCATAGATGCATTAATTTGAGTCCAGTTAGCTCCAGTTACACTTGACCCGTTAAAATCTGTAGATATCCAGGCACTAATTGCATTATGTTCCCATGTGTAAGCCAAAGCCGATTCAAAAGTTAATTTGTCATTACTTCCGAATACAACTGGAGGCGTAATCATCCAAATTTCCAATTCTGCATCCGTAGAGTTGTATCCCGATGCTTCGATTACATTTGTTCCAGACCAAGCAAAATCATCATATGTACCTTCCCAGTAGCGCCCGCCTTTTACTGCAATATTCGACCAACATTCTTGGCAAACACTTTCGCCATCAACAACATTATCGAATTGTTGCGAAATAGTAGTTTTAGGTTCAGTACAATCTCCTGTTCCCCCATTACACCTTAATCCTCCGAACAAAACTTCTTCAACCGACCTTAGAATAAGCTGCGGAGTATCTCTGTAGTTTCCTACAACTGCAACTAATGATCCGTTTCCAGTAGGAATCAAATCTCCTGCAAAATCAGCATAACCACTTGTTCTGGCAATAATATTGTTTCCAAAACAATCTAAAATAGCTCGATCAACTGATTGTTGATTCACTTTATCGGCATAGGTATCAGTGCCTGAACATAGCTGAAACTCTGCTCCGGATAGCTGAATTAGGCGACCCTCATATTTTTTTAAACTATCGTTAATCATCTTAATTGAAACAACTTCTGGGTTAATGTCTTGCCCCGTTTCTTGCTTAATCACATTTCTATCTGTATCAACAGAATCCAACTGAAACATTCCTTGATAAGTAGATATAGATGTCCCAGGCAAATATATTCTCACCAAGTCACCCTGGTACAAAGACCCAGATGAAAGAAGCCTTAACTGAAGTCCTCCGGTTTCATCTTGCACGAATACGTTTTTATAAACATTACCAGAAGTTTCATCCATTGTTACTGTGGCATAAACAGATAATTCATCACTTGATGTTCCTACAACGAACCGATGAGCACCAGCGGTATCGCTATAAAAAGCCTTTAGTTGCTCTATAGTAATGATACTAGTTTCGGGAATAGTTTTAACAGGTGGAGTATCCCATTTTTTTTGGCACCCAATAACCATAAAACTTATTAGTAGAGTTAACAGGGTTAGTTTTAAAATTGATTTTGTCATAATATCTAAAATTAAAATCTGAAGCTTACCATTGCAAAATAAGTTCGGCCATACATGTAGCCTTTTCTATAAGGAAATTTATCAAGGTTTTGAGCATCGAATCGTGCGTTTTCATATCCGCCTGTAACAACGGAATTGTTGTTCAATACGTTACTTATATTAAGATTAACGTTAATAAAATATTTATAATTCAGTCTCCAAGATTTACCGATTGATAAATTCAAAGTGTAAGCATTATTTAATTCAGCTTGACTGATTAATTCTTCAACCTGGGGATCGGCATCTACAAATACATCGATTGCTTCCGCGGTTCTTCGATCCGGGTTAGCATTTAAGAAAATATCTGCAAAATAGTTTAAGTTAGCACTAACCCACCAGTATTTAGGGGAACTATATTTAAGACCTAAACTCGCTGCTGTTTGCGGCATGCCTCCAATTCTAAAATTATTAAAATAAACAGTCCGATTAGCTGCTAAAACTTCGTTAGTATTGTCGGCTGTAATAGTTGCTGATGGGCGCGATGTGTAGATATAATTGGCTTTTGTAAATGCACCTGATGCACTAATGGTTTGTGTAATTTTTCCGTCTATAGCGAATTCTATTCCAGAGTATTCATTATCTACCCCAGTCATGTTATAGTTAATAAACGTCCTATAGGTCTCGTGATAATATTTTTGCGACCAAGTTTGATCTTTAACTTGCGTATAGAAGTATGTTAGCCTAGCTTTTAACCTTGGATAGCGAACCACATAATTGCCGTCAAAAGAAGTTGTTTTAGAGTTTTCCAATCCATCAACTAATTGGTCTCTAGTTCTAGCAGAAACATAGGCATTTCTTGTAGTAGGGGCGTTAGTCATATAAGCGCCATTAGCTGTAAGGTAGTGCCTACCTGATAGTTTATATATGATACCGGCTTTCGATCCAAAGTTTAAAAAGTTTTGTTTTTTTGAAACTCCTTTTGAGCTCGCAGGGTAAATACCATTTTGCCAATGTCCTTCTCGCCAAAAGGAGGTAGAAGAGAAGTTTAAAGCTCCAAATATCTCAAGTTTAGAAAGCGTATATTGAACTTGACCGAATGCTTCTGCTTTTCTGATATTAATATCATAGTTGTATCCAAAAATATCACCAACTTTAATAACTTTATTAGGTTCCTCTAAGTTGTTTTGTTCAGCATTTTCTTCATCAGAATCTCTTTCTGCAAATTGATTAATATCCAACCAAAAATCAGCACCCATTAAATCATCCATCACCTTGAAGTTTTTACTCTTATAAGTGAACATATTTAACCCAGCCGAAAGTGTCATTTTATCGGAGAGAATATTAAAATAGTTAGTATTAAATCCTAATTTGCTCGGGTCTGTTCTTGCTTCTTCAATTACGTATTTTGCTCTATTTCCCGATTCAATAGCACCTGAAACACCGCCAACATTCTCTTGAGAGAATAAATTCTTGCTGTTCGCGAAATAAAAATGATCCCAATTTAATTGACTATGCGTGTCATCATTCTGCCAAGAATCTACCAATTGAGCAGCAACCTCGGGTTCAGTATCTTCATAATAACTGGGAAAGTATTTGTAATAATCCGGTCTTGGGTCATTTGCATCGTACCAATTGATGGCAGTAGCACCGCTTTTTCCGAACTGATAATAAAGAGTGGAGCTTAAATTACTTTTTTTATTGATTTCGAAATAGTGAGTTAGAAAGAGATTTGGAGAATGATTTCTTCTCTCTTTTGCATTTCTTTTTTCTCGTTCTCCTGTTTTAGGGTTGGTTTGAAATCCCCAATATGGGTTGTAAAAATTGTCATCCATAAGGTCGTATGCTTCTTGAGTTGCTATTCCTTTTCTTCCAGTTACACTAGGAGAACCAAACCCTGAAAACCCTATGCTATGACGTTTGCCTATTGTCTTTTCAATTGCAAGGAAATACCCGCCTGCATTATACGAAGTTCCCTGAACATATCCTTCATCAGCGTAACGCATGGAACCGGAAAAGGTAACAGCTAATCCATTATCCATTAAACCAGTAGATTCGGTAAAAATTAGTCTGTGTGAATAGCTTCGATTAGAAAAAGCGTACGATAATTTAGTTGTTTTTCTCAGTTGAGATGCTCTGATTTGAATATTTGAGCTACCACCAACACCCCCAAAATTTTGTTGAGAAGCACTAATACCATTTTTTACATTTTGATATCTAGTAATGTCATTTAGCCCACCCCAAAGGCTCCAGATTGCCCAATTGTTCTCGGGATTATTCATCTCAACCCCATTCATCATTACCACATATTTTTCAGAACCATAACCTCTGATTCTAAACCGGGCACCGCTGAAATTATACCCAGCAATAGAATTAAAAACGTCTCTTGATGACATTAACAACCCTGAAATATCTTGTGTTTGAGTTTCTGTATCAATAAGGTCAGCATTTTCACCGACAGCGGGCATCATATTTCGCATATCGTCTGTTTGTGAAGTATCAGCAAGCGCAGAAGCTAATGAATCTTGCTTGTTATCTTCTTGCCCAACTGCGATATGAGAGGCAAAAAAGATTAGTATGATTACTAAAAAGCGCATCGAAAATTTTAACAAAAACATGATTTCAAATGTAAATTTACTTCTAAATTTTTTGCAATAAAGCGACTAACATTTGATATGCAATAAAAAACTGATGGTTTTAGGCTTCTTTGCCTTATAGGAGATCATCAGAATATCAACAAAAGTATAAAAATGTGGTATAAATATAGCAGGTTGGTTACGTTAATTTAATTTCCATTAAGTTTGACGCAATTAAATTTTACTAAATGAAAAAATATTCAGCATTACTAATAATGGTAGGTTTTCTGAGTGGAAATAGCTACTCTCAAGAAGACGATAAAAATTTAGATTATTCTTGTATTGCCTTCTATAACCTAGAAAATCTATTCGACACCCTTATCGATCCCGATACGAATAAGATTTTACAAGACGATTTTACTCCGAAAGGTCCTAATAAGTGGAATACTAAAAAGTATTATGAAAAACTAGATAATATGTCACTTGTTATTTCGAAGCTTGGCATAGAACAAGTTAGCGATGGAGCGGTTATGGTAGGGCTTTCAGAAATAGAAAATAAAAGTGTTTTAATTGATTTGGCTGCTCAACCAAAATTGAAATCTAGGAACTATCAAATAGTTCATTATGAATCGCCAGATAAAAGAGGAATTGATGTTGGTTTATTGTACAATCCCAAGTATTTTAAAGTGCTTTCGTCAAGTGCGTATGAAGTTAATAACCCCGAAGATTCAACTTGGAGGACAAGAAATCAGCTACTCGTAACGGGGGAGTTAAATGGCGAAAGAATTCACGTTATGGTTGCGCATTGGCCATCGAGAAGGGGAGGGCAAAAGAAAAGCGGACCCAAAAGAGCATTAGCAGCAGATGTTGGGCGAAGTGTTATTGATTCAATAATGACAGCGGAACCAATGGCCAAAATTTTTTATATGGGTGATTTAAATGATGACCCAATCGATGATAGTGTTAGAGAGAATTTAAAATCGGTTGGGAAGGTTGAAAAATTAGAAGAAGATAAATTATTTAACCCTATGGAAAACTTTTACAAAAAAGGCATAGGTACATTAGGATATAGGGATGCTTGGAACTTGTTCGATCAAATCATTGTTTCTCAAGAATTGGTAAAAACAGATTACTCATCATATCGATATTCAAGCGCTGTTATTTACAATAAAGATTACTTAAAACAAAAGTCGGGGAGGTATATTGGGTATCCTAAACGAACTTATTCTTTCGGACAATATATAGGAGGCTATAGTGACCATTTTCCAGTATATCTTTTTCTAGTAAGGGAGAAATAATGTCCAATAAGCTTACAGGCATAACAATAGAGAAAAGTAAAATTAGTCAAGCATTTACGCTGATTAGTTTTATGGTGGGAGAACTAATATTCGATGGAACTATTGAACCCCCAGTAAAAGTTAGTAAGTACCCTAACTTAGATAGAGATCATTTTTATGAATTGCGAACCAAAATGATGGGACACATTGCTATGAAAGATGAAATAAAATTGAATGTTGAAGAAAGTTTGCTTCTCTATTTAATTGTAGATATGGTATGTAAGTGTTTTGTAAGCGATGCCAATTTAGTTCTACGAGAAAAGGCAAAAGAGAACATGGAAATAGGCACTGAAGAATATAAACAAGTCAGCCTGAGTTATATTCATTATGCACAATCTTTATTGCAGGAAATGAATCAAAAATTTGATGGCAATCCTACCTTCGATGATGTTCACGATAAATTATCTCATTGGAAAGGGTGACTTATAGCTTTTCTAATTCTTCCTGTGCAAAAACGGCATAATACCCATTATCTAAAATTATTTTATCTAGCAGATTTCGTGCTTTTTTCGTATCACCTTTTTCTATTAATACTAGTGCTTTTTGCCATTCAGCATCAGTTTTAAATGGGGTATTCTCTAACTTGTAAACCGTATCCAAGATATCAATAGCTTGGTTATACTTTTTTATTTTAGCATAGCTTAATCCTTTATAAAAAAGTGCATTATGATCGATAGGGTATTTAGCTATAATCAGATTAAGCTGAGCAATTGCTCTATCGTATTTCTTTTCATTGTATAGTTTTAATCCTTCTCGAAGTGCTTCTTCGTAAGAACTTTCGACTGTATTTTTTAACCTATCTTCTTCTAATTTTTTTGCAGCGGATTGTTCCGCAAATTTTTGCTTATTTTCAAAGCTTGCTGGGATCGATTGCAACAGTGCGTCAGTTTCTTCGATTGACTCTTCCATTGAAATTGAAGGCTCTTCATTTGGAGATTTATCATTTTCAGAGTAGATGTATGAATAATCGACAATTAGCAGTTCCTCCATATAATCTGTTGGTAGGTTTTTTTTATCTTTATCTTCTTTTTTTAGATTGTCAGACATTTCATCAAAAGCTATGTTAAGGGAGGCGTCATTGTCTTGGTCGTCCATCGAAACATCATAGCCATTAGTATTGTTGTTTTGACTTATAGTGGTTGTGTCAGCCCGTGTCGTATTGGCTGAAATTTCTTCAACAGATTGTTCTATCTGTGAAACAGAAGCCAGGCTAGAGCTAGACATAGTTAACCCTATATCATTTTCTTCGGCTAGGCTTTCGACTTCTATAATAATGCTTTCGTTGTTTTTCTTGTCGGTTTGATCCGGGACCTGTATTTTGGAAAGTTCGATGTCAGCGGTTCCGCTATGCAGAGTGGGCTCGACTGAAAGTGAGTTCGAGATTGTAATATTTTCAACGGGCTCTTCAGTTTTATTTGGAGCAGTTAAAGAAATAGTATGCTTATCAATTTCAGCTAATTTGATTGTATTTTGTTCTTTTTTATCGTGGTTTATTGGTGCTTTATTTTCAGCTAATGGTTGTTCCAGCGAAAAGTCATTAATAAACCAAAAACCTCCGAATAAAATTCCAACAAGACTGGCAGCAATAGCTATTCCCGATTTCCAGTTAAGGAATGAGCCTGCGGCAATAGTGCCGGTTAATATTTTAATTTTAGTGTCAATTTCACCAATGCTAAAACTAGGGTTTTTCGATAGCATCATCCCCTCTAAAGCATCTGAACACATTTCGCAAGTCAGCAAATGTTTTTCAACTGCATTACTTTCGAGACCAGATAAACTTCCCGAATGATAATTCAGTAACTTGCTCTTTGATAAGCAGTGACCATTGTCGAATATTTTATGTTGTGAAGACGGATCCATAATTTTCCATTAACTTAATTTTTAAATTTCTTTTTCCATTTTGAATATAACTCTTGACCTTTTTGAGCGGGTAACCTGTAATTTCAACAATTTCGTTGTAACACTTTTCTTTAAGAAAGAACAATTTGATACACTCTTTTTGCTCATCCTTTAGAGCTTCAATTGCCTCTTCTAGGTGTTCGAATTTGGTCTCAGTTTCTTTGGTAAAGTCAATTTCGTCTCTTGTTTGCGCAAAGCTGTAATCATCAAACTTTTTTCTAAGTGATGCTCTTGCTCTTAAATGCATTAGGCAGTGATTTTTCGCAACTACATACACCCACGATTTAAAGCTTTTAATTTCTTGTGTTCTTAAATCGACTATTAGTTTTTCGAACACGCTGAGAACGGCATCTTTACTTTCGTGTTCATTTTTTAGATACTTCATACAAAGGCCAAACATTAAATGAGAATATCTTTCGAATAATGGACTCAGGTATTTCTTATTACCATTTTTTTGATAATTACTGATCAATTCACCATCTGAAAGGTTTTCAATATTATGTTTGACAAATAAAAACATCTACGGCCTAAGCCTTTTACTTATTAGCATTATACAAATCAAAATAGCTTTTGGTTTCAACAACTACAATGCCACCTGTAACATCTCCATATTTAGCTGGAATGCCACCTGTGTAAACGGTGATTTCTCCAATTGCTGAAGAAGGTATTCCCAGACCGTTTCCTCTGTTTTTAACTCCATCAATAAAATATAAAATAGCATCGGATCTCGCCCCTCTAAAATATAGTTGACCACCTTTTTTTGTTACACCAGGCATAGTGGCAATTAGGTCAACTGGCTCCCTTAATAAAGGGCTTTTTTCTATTTCTTTTGAAGTCATGGTCATAGCTGTAGGATCTTCAACTTTAATCAGACGCTCACTATCTTTATATCTCAGTTCTTCAATAATTAAAACATTTAACTCAATATTTGCAGACAAAGACACATCCTTAATCCAAGTTATTTTATCTTTATTTACTAGAACTTCGCTCATTACAACGGGATTCATTCCCATGAGTTTTATGCTCAAGTTATATACACCTGCGTTTAATGGTTTGAGTTTGTATCTGCCAGCAATATCAGTTACGGTTCCTACTTTGTTTCCTCCAACTTCTACAAATACAGTAGCTCCTATTGCAGGTAAATTAGATTCTTTTTCATATATTTTCCCATGAATTTCTCCTTGGCTAAACCCAAGTGTTGATGTAATCATTAGAAATAGTGTTCCTAATATTTTTAATTCTTTTTTCATAACCCTTGTTTTTCGTTTTGGAAGCAGTAAGACACATGTATCATTGTTTAGTATAGAGATGAAAATGGATATAAAATTCCATAAAAAAAGTGTAGAAAAACAAAAAGGGCCATCAAGTATAGTTAATGGCCCTTTTAAATGAGTTATCTCTGCTTATTTCACCAAAGTAATTTTCTTTTGAATCGTTCCTTTGTCAGATTGAATATCGATAAAATAAACACCATTTCGTAAGTCGTTTAGCTCAATAGCTTTGGTTGTGCTATTTAGAGAACCTGTCATTACTTTGTCTCCAATCGCATTATAAATAGAATACACAGTGGCATTAACATCATTAATAGAAATATTGATAACCCCACTCGATGGATTCGGGAATACAGTAATTAAACCATTTATAATTGATTGATCAATTTTAGTTACCGCAGCTGCAGTTGTTACCGCAGAACATCCATTCGCATCTGTAATAGTACAAGTGTAAGACCCAGGAAGTAAGCCTGTCGCATCACTAGTCGTTTGACCGGCAGTGTCATCCCAAATGTATGTGTAAGGAGCTGTGCCGTTGGTGGCAGCAGCAGTAGCACTGCCGTCTGCACAAGTTGGACAATCAGCGTTTTCAAAACCCGTAACAGCTGCCGACATTGCAGGAGCTTCAGACACTTCAACTAGTACAATGGCGGTATTGTTGCCATCAGTAATTGTAACTAAATTCGACCCAGAACAAACACCGGTAGCGGCAGCCGTTGTAGATCCATTTGGCCAAGCATAAGTATATGCACTGGCGACTCCACCTGAAGCAGAAACCTCTCCAGTTCCATCGCAAACAGCAGAACAAGAAGCTTCTCCCTGATCTTCTAGGAAAACCAACAGGTTACCCTTGTATAGGTATTGCGCCGTTAAAGCGTTACCATTTGCGTCGGTAGTAATTTTCGCAACAGGAAAACCTTCTCCATTAGCGTACCAGGTATAAGTGTGCGTGGTATCTATTATAGGGTTTTCATCTATAAACCCAGGGAATGCTGGAGCTGGAGACCAGGTATTAGGAGTAACACCTAAAGCTGCAGCCGTAAGCAAATCACTAACATAAATCTCAATAAAATCTTCAGTTTGTTGTACTTTGAACTGACGAACAGCGGCGAATACCCCTCCTGGCGTAGTAACAGAACCATCTGCATCCATATTGCTGACCGTGGTAGCTACGTGATCAATTCTAATCGAATCAATTGGAACGGGAAGGCCCAATGGAATAGCATCAATTGAAGCGTCAAAATGAGAGGTATCATTAAATGCTGACCCTAAAACAGACGGAAATTGCATTAATGTTTCTAAATCGTCATATACAAGAGCTAAGGACAGTCCAATTCCTACTGGGTCGCCAGCCATGCCATCAATAGTGGCTTCTGTAGCTCCATTTGTGAAATACACATCTTGAGCGACTCCCTCTATTGCAACGGTTGATGTGGGGAAATCAGCAGCATAAGCTGTTGTTGCGGGGTCGATATATACATTAGAATCAATCGAATGCTGCATAATTCCTGATAAGTCCCAAGTTGCACTTGCGCCTGATGCACCTATTGTAACGGTTGGCATGGTGTCGTTAACTAATACTGCGGTGCTTCCAGCCGTTGGAAAATCTGCAGCGGTTATTGTAACTTGAGCATTAAGGCTTGATACAGCGGCAAGAGTTAAAATACTAAGTAGAGTTTTTTTCATGATTTTTTTATTTTGTTAAAATTAATTTTCGAGTTAAAATTCCTTTATCATTACTTAGGTTTAGTAAGTAATTACCATTTTTAAGATGGCTGATGTCTATTGCTTTTTGAGTTTCGTCGATTGTAGTTGAGTACACTTCTTTACCAGTAATATCTTGAATCAACACGTTTGTTATTACATTATCTTCTAATTCAACAGTAAAGATTCCAGTTGTTGGGTTGGGGAAGATTGAAACTCCATAGAATTTATAATTTTCAATTCCAGTATAAATTTGTACAGAATCAACAATAATTGAGCATCCATTGGCATCTGTCATAGTTATGGAATAGAACCCCAGGGTATCGCATGATTGGGAAGAAGTATCTCCGTTAGACCACAAGTAATTAAAAGGGGATTGACCACCAAACATTTCAAAAATTCCTGAACATGCGCCATTTCCTGCTGGTTGGACATAGGTATACCAAACAGAATCATTTTCAGTTAAAATATCACTTATCGTAGTTGCACAACCTAAATAGTCTGTCACAGTAACTGAAATCAATCCAGCAGCTATTGCTCCAGAACTATCTGAAGTCGAACCATTGCTCCAGTTGTATCCATAAGGAGTTAACCCACCTGCTGCGATAAACCAGGCATTTCCGTTAAGTTCACCAAAACACAATACATCAGCACCTAGTAATTCACCCTCAAGGGTGTCAGGGTTCAAAACCGTAAATGCAGTGTCGTTAGAACAACTGTTAGCGTCAGTTATTGTAAGACTGTATGTGTTTAAACCAAGTCCCGTTAATGTAGCAGTAGTTTCCCCATTGGCCCATAGGTAAGTAAAAGGTCCAGTGCCACCAACCGTGGTTATATCCAGCATTCCAGTATTCGTATCTCCAGCACACTGAACATATCCCCCAGTCGTTTCCGCAAAAATAGGAGATGGTTCATTAAGCGTAACAGATACGAAAGCGCTATCGTTTAATGCATCTACAACAGTAACGCTGTATATGCCGGCACAGAGACCAGATGCAGTGGAACTTGTTTGCATACCGGTATCATCCCATTGGTAGGAGTATGGTGAAATTCCAATAGTCGGTATTACGGTAATTTCTCCATCGCACATACCAGAGCAACTAACGTTAGTTGATGCGGTATTAATTACAACAGTCCCACCAGCTTGATATTCAGCCGAAATAACAGTCCCACCAAGGTTATTAACCCTCGCCTCTACTAACGGATGTTTTTTTCCATTTGCAATCCATTTGTGGGTATAATTTGTAATTGTAATAGGATTAGCATCTATAACACCAGCTATTACAGGAGAGAGCACCCATTGGCCAGCGGGAACTCCTAAAAATCCTGCAACAATTGTATTCGTTACGTATATGTATACAGTATCGTTAGATGTTTCTTCAGATGATTGTCGCAGTGTATTGTGGGTGCCAGTTGGTAGTGTGAGATTGCCATATGCGTCAAGTACAGATGAAGAATATGTATAATGTTTCACCCAAATTGAGTCAACTTGACTACCAGTTGCTGCAAGTGAGTTCATCTTCATCTCACCAAAGGCAGTGTCGGTGGAAGCGTCATTATAAGTTGCGGGAAATTCCATTAATGTTTGAGGGTTAGAGAAGACAAATAGGCTATTTACACCTAAACCGATAGGATCGCCATCAAATCCATCGTACATGTATTCTATTGCGCTCGAAGTGAAATATTCTATTTGGGTAGTTTTATTAAGAGAAAGATTTGAGCTTAAAAACGCAGCTCCATTAGCGGTAGTAGCTGGATTGAGATAAACTGTAGAATCTAAACCATTATTTTGAAGCATTGTAAAGTCCCATGACTGAAGTCCTGTGCTTCCAACGTTAATTGTTGGAACGGTGTCAACGGCTAATAAAATAGTATCGCCAACATTAGCATAATCTGCTTGTGTAAGAGTTATTTGGCCAAAGCATAGTTGGGTTAAAACGGCTACTAATAGCGTGGAAAAAAGTTTTTTCATAAGTAGGAGTTTACAGACCATAAAGCCTATTTCTAAAAACAAATGTATAAAAAGTAAAGATAGTGATATGCGCAGTCATTTGTTTTGGAAGCAGTTATGAAAATGTTTGTAGGTCAGAAAGCTTTTTATATACTCCTTTTTGCGCAATTAATTCGGCATGCGAACCACGTTCAACAATTTTCCCTTTGTCCATTACAAGAATTTCATCAGCATTTTGGATGGTTGATAATCGATGCGCAATAACTAGCGAAGTTCTGTTTTTCATCAGTTTATTTAAAGCATCTTGAACTAGTTTTTCAGATTCTGTATCGAGTGCAGATGTTGCTTCATCTAATATTAAAATTGGAGGATTTTTAAGAATAGCTCTTGCTATACTTAACCGCTGTTTCTGGCCCCCTGATAGTTTATTTCCGCTATCGCCAATATTAGTGCCATAGCCATTTTCCATCTGAGCAATAAACTCATGCGCATTGGCAACTTTAGCAGCTTCGATAATTTGTTCGTTGCTCGCTGCGGGATTTCCAAAACCTATGTTATTAAGTATAGTATCATTAAACAAGACAGAATCTTGAGTTACAATTCCCATTTGTTGCCGCAGGCTTTTAAGAGTAACAGATTTTATATCCTTTCCTTCAATTATTATTTTACCCTTATACGGATCATAAAAACGTGGGGAAAGATCAGCAATAGTAGATTTTCCACTACCTGAAGAACCTACTAGAGCTATTGTTTTTCCTTTTTTTAATGTAAACGAAACATCTAGGAGGACATCAGCTTCTTCATATTTAAATGTTACATTTTTGAATTCTAATGAAGAGCTAAAATTCACAATTTCAGTTGCGCCTATTGAATCCTTGATTGCCCTGTCCGCATTAATAATTTGCTGAATTCTTTCTTCCGATGCGGCACCTTTTTGAATATTGTAATAGGCTGTCGTAATTGCTTTTGCTGGCGATATGATTTGAGAAAAAAGCATGATGAAAAAGATAAATGATGATGCCGTGAGAGCATCTGGAGAGTCGGTGCTGCCGTTTAAAACCATCTTCCCACCAAACCACAAAATTATTATCATAATGAAAACACCTAAAACTTCACTAAGTGGAGACGCGAGATCACGTCTCTTAAACATTTTGATTAGCAGGTGGTCGTAATCAGTATTTACTTGTTGGAATTTTTGGTCCATGCGTTCTTCCGCATTAAATGCCTTGATTATTCTTAATCCGGTAAGGGTTTCTTCTACTAAGGACAGCATGATTCCCATTTTATTTTGTTGATCACCCGAAACACGTTTTAAACTTCGCCCAATTTTGCCAACAATTATGCCGGATACCGGAAGAAAAATAAACACGAAAATGGCCAACTGGGGACTAGTGTAAACCAGTGCTGTTAAAAATAAAACAATGTTAAAAGGTTCTCTAAAAATCATTTCGAGAGACTGTATTACCGTCCATTGAATTTCTTGAACATCACCTCCCATTTTTGTAATGATGTCGCCCTTTTTTTCTTCTGAAAAATAAGCGAGAGGGAGCAAAATCATTTTAGAGTACATCGTATTTCTTAGCTGCAACATTATACCGCTTCGCAGAGGGGCTATAAAATATAGGGCCAAGTATCTAAATAGATTTTTGAAAAAAAACATTACTCCGATTACGGCACATAAAAATATTAAAGCGTCAACTTTTCCATTTGATGAATTAAGAATGTTATCAGAAAGATAGTAATTGAAATAGTCTATGGCATAAGAAGAGCTAAACCTAAATTGAGGTTCTCCATTTAATAAATACGCTTCGTAATCTTTGTTGTCTTGTAGAAAGATTAGGTTTAAAAAGGGGATAATCATTGCAATGGAAAACAATGAAAAAACACTGGAAAGCGCGTTACATATTACATTCAAAATAGCATACAGCTTGTATTGTTTGGCGTAGGCAAGAATGCGAAGTAAGCTCTTCATATCTGGCAAATATAGTTAACCTTTTACAGGAACGATTTAACTTAAACGAGGATTGAATCGAATTCTTATCTTTGCGCCCTTCAAAAATGGCATCTATTCGTCAACATAAGGTGGGCCGGCTGGTTCAAAAGGAATTAGGAATAATTTTTCAACAAGATAATGGTGCATTTTTTACCGGTGCGATGATTTCAGTAACTGTTGTTAGAATGGCTCCAGACCTTAGTTTCGCTAAAGTATTCATTAGTATTTTTGCCCCTGGAAAAGGAGAAGATTTTTTAGAAATCGTACAAAAACATACTAGCGAAATTAGATACGAGTTAGGGAAAAAAGTGGGAAAACAATTGAGAATCGTTCCGGGGTTAGCTTTTTTTAAAGATGACTCAATTGATTATGCCGAAGAAATTAACGAATTACTAAAATCCTAAGTATGCATTATGATCCGATAAAACGTTCATTAGGAAGTGTTTTCAATAGCACTCCAACGATGCGAATTTTGTTTTACAAACTGTTGGACCTCTTATTACTTAGAACATGGCACATACACTTAGAACTTAGGAAGTGGGCAGACAGAAAAAAGGATTCTATATCTATTTTAGATGCTGGCGCAGGGTTCGGCCAGTATAGTTATTACATGTCTTCAATGAATAAAAACTGGAATATACTTTCAGTAGATGTAAAAGAGGAACAAGTATGCGATTGTAATAAGTTTTTTACGTCAATAGATAGAAAGAACGTTAAGTTCAAAACAGATGACTTAGTAACATTTCAGCAGAAGGAAGCGTTTGATTTAGTGCTGTCTGTTGATGTGATGGAACACATTTTGGAAGACGTTGAGGTATTTAAAAATTTCCATGCTTCGCTAAGAAATGGAGGTATGGTATTAATCTCAACACCTTCAGATCAAGGCGGTTCAGATGTGCACGAAGATGATGATTCATCGTTTATCGAAGAGCATGTTCGTGACGGTTATAATATTCAGGAAATTGAAGATAAATTGAAGTCTGCGGGCTTCTCAAAAGTATACGCAAGATATTCTTACGGTGCTCCGGGTAAAATTTCTTGGAGACTGTCTATGAAGTATCCTATTTTAATGCTAGGAGCGACTAAGCTGTTTTTTATTCTTATACCGTTCTATTTTGCATTGGTTTACCCATTATGTTTTGTCCTTAATTTTATGGACTCTCGAATGGTTCAAAAAACTGGAACGGGACTTATTGTTAAAGCTTGGAAGTAGACCTTTGAGGTATTAAGATTTAATGGTTTTTTAAAGTTTGTCGAGTTATGACAATTCGATTGAATTCATTTCTCTTAGAACTTTTCGCTTTCCACTTTTATCTTTCAACTCTGTTATCTTTGTGCTAGTTGAATTTCCCTTTTTACATAGCTAAGCGTTATCTTTTCTCGAAGAAAAGTCATAATGTAATTAACATTATTTCGGGTATTGCAATGATTGGCATTGGTGTTGGTGCAATGGCAATGGTAGTTGTAATGTCTTTGTTTAATGGTATTCAGGGATTAGTCGAAGACTTGTACAGTTCATTCGACCCAGCTATAAAAATCACTGTAGCTGAAGGAAAAACATTCAGCGTAGTGGATATTCCAAAAGCAAAAATCCTAAGCATTGAGGGTGTTGAGTTTTATTCTGAATCGCTAGAAGAAACAGTGCTGCTAAAACATCGTGACAAACAAAGTGTTGCTACTATCAAAGGTGTAGAGCAAGATTTTTTAGACATGAGTGGACTTGATTCTTTAACTGTTGAAGGTGAGCTTAAATTGAATGATGGCGACATTCCTTTAGCAGTTGTCGGTTATGGAATTAAGTATCAGCTTGGGTTGTACATAGAAGGAAATTATACGGGCATTCAAGTATATGCACCAAGCAGGGAAAAGTACTCTTCAACAAATCCTGAAAAGGCATTTACTAAAATGAATATTATGCCAGGGGGCGTGTTTACAATCAATCCCGATTTTGATGAAAAATATATACTTGTTCCGTTATCGTTTACACGAAAAATTTTAAATTATGAAGATGAAGTAAGCTCCATCGAAATTGGAACAAAAGAAGACGCTGAAGCGGATGAGATAAAACAAGAGATTCAAGATTTATTGGGGGATGAGTATTTAGTTCGAACTAGATATGAGTTAAATGAAATTATTTTCAAAACAAACAATACGGAGAAATGGATAACTTTTCTTATTCTCATTTTTATACTGGTGATAGCTATGTTTAACCTCGTAAGTGCCGTTGCCATGATTATTATGGATAAAAAGAAAGATGTATATACCTTAAAATCTTTAGGGGCAAATGGCCAACACATCAGGCGAATATTCTTAATCGAAGGAATCCTAATTTCTTTAATTGGTGGTTTATGTGGAATGGCTATAGGTTACTTATTATGTTTTATTCAAGAAGTCTTTGGCGTTTTAAAACTAGAAGGAATCGTGGTCGACCAATATCCCGTTTTAATGAAATGGCAAGATTTCGTAATGATTTTATCAACGGTAGTATTAATTGGAATTTTAGCCAGTTGGTTTCCGGTGCAAATTGTTGTTAAAAAGTATATGAAATAGAAGAGAATATGGATTCAATATTTTCCAATTCCTCCAATAAATCGGCTAAAGAATCCATTGTTACTAATTTCATTCTGTGGGGTTTAAAATCTGGGATACCTTTAAAGTAATTTGCATAATGTCGTCTCATTTCTAAGATACCTAGTTTTTCGCCTTTCCATTCAACGGACATTAGTAAGTGCTCTCGGGCAACATCAATGCGTTGCTTGATAGTTGGTTTTTCTAGATGTTCCCCAGTTTTCATAAAGTGCTTTACTTGGTTAAAAAACCAAGGATTACCAATAGAAGCACGACCTATCATTATTCCGTCTACTCCGTATTTTTCTTTTTTCTCAGCAGCAATTTCTGGTGAAGTAACATCCCCATTTCCGAATACAGGGATGTGCATTCTAGGATTGTTTTTAACAGCAGCAATCAATGACCAATCGGCGTCACCTTTGTACATTTGCTTTCGAGTTCGCCCATGAATAGAAATCGCTTTGATACCAATATCTTGAAGTCGTTCTGCAGCATCTACGATATGCTTGGAATCTTCGTCCCATCCCAAACGGGTCTTAACGGTTACAGGTTTGTTAACCGCATCAACAATCTCTTTAGTCATAGAGACCATTCGCGGAATATCTTTTAATATACCCGCACCAGCATCTTTACAAACAACTTTTTTCACGGGACAACCATAATTTATATCAATAATATCCGGATTTACTCTTTCAGTAATTTCTGCAGCTTCTCTAAGGGAGTCTATGTTCCCACCAAAAATTTGAATACCAACAGGCCTTTCATATTCAAAAATGTCGAGCTTTTTAACGCTTTTTGCTGCATCTCGAATTAGCCCTTCAGATGAAATAAACTCTGTGTACATTACATCAGCACCGTGCTTTTTGCATAGAGCTCGAAACGGTGGATCACTGACATCCTCCATTGGAGCAAGTAACAGCGGAAACGCTCCTAATTCTATATCGCCAATTTTAACCAATTACTTTACTAAATTTGTTCCAAAGATATTGCATAATATGGACAGAATCCCAATTCTCGAAAAATACAATCCACTTGGGCAGCTTTTCATTTTTATTGGACTTGTTCTTCTTTCGATAGTAATTGGAGTCATTCTGTCAGCAGCGGTTATCGCTGTAATGATGGGTTCAGAAGCTATTGGTGGTAATGTAATGTCTGATTTGAGTAATCCAAATGTATTGGCTACACTTAAAACTTCGCAACTTGTTGCTTCGATTACCATTTTTATTTTACCCTCTTTATTCTTTGCTTATTTAACGGCTCGAAACATATTCAATTCTCTATCGATTAATAAAAAGGTAGATTTTCGAAGTATAATATTGGTTTTTATATTAGTGGCTGCAGTGCTCCCAATTGTCAATTTCACACAGGAAATTAATCAGTTAATGGTTCTTCCAGATTGGCTTTCAGGTGCAGAAGAATGGATGAAGACGCAAGAAGAAAATTCTGAACTAGTGGTCAAAGCTTTTTTAAGTAGTACTGGTTTATTGGCTCTGTTTGGTAACTTGGTCGTGATGGCATTAATTCCTGCCATTGGAGAGGAGCTTTGTTTTAGAGGAGTTATGCAAAACATTTTTGGCAAGATGTTTCAGAATCCGCACATATCAATTTGGTTAACAGCGGTAATATTTAGCGCTATTCATATGCAGTTTTATGGTTTTCTTCCGCGCATGCTTTTGGGCGCGATGTTAGGCTACTTGTATCACTGGAGCGGCAGTTTGTGGTTGGCAATTGTTGCACATTTCCTTAACAATGGATTTGCTGTATTTATGGCATATCTGATTGGAATTGGTTCAATGTCTCCAGATATAGAAGAAATTGGTGCAGGTGAAGGAATGTGGATTATCGTAATAAGTTCAATGCTCTTTTCCTGCACATTACTTTTTGGAATTTGGAAAAATGAGCATTTAAAAAAGGTTGAGATAACAAGTCTTGATTGAGCTATTCTCGTTTAATTCACGCAGCTAGCTATTTCGATTTCATTAATCATATTCATGCAGTTAAAGTGCTTTTTTGGGCATTTTCCATAACCAAGTTTCGAGCATGGGCGACATCTTAAATCATATACTTCGACTACTCTAGAATTTGGAGTCGACAAATAAGGTGCCATCCCAAATTCAGGTACGGTATTTCCCCAAATGGAGACAATATCTTTTTTGAAAGCCGCTGCAACATGCATAAGTCCGGTATCGTGAGTGATGATTTTGTTGGCTTGTTTTACCAAAGAAGCTGACTGATTTAAGGTATACTTTCCGCAAGCATTGTATACTTTATTATTAAGCTTATTAGAAATTACCTTGGCAACAGATTGATCATCTGGCCCACCAAGTAGAACAATAGGGATTTCAATTTTTCTACAAATAGAAATTATTTTCTCAGTAGGTAGGCGTTTTGTAGTATATGTACCTCCAATAACAAAACCAACATACCCATTTTGGAAGTTGGCAGGAAGGGTGGATAGATCAACTTCATCGACTTCTGGAATAAAATATTCTAACCCTTCATTATCATTATTAATATTAAGAGATGCAAAGGTTTCTATATATCGGTCGACAATATGAACTTTCGGTAATTTATCGATTTTAAAAGTTGTAAGCAACCATTTCTCCCAGCCCAATTTATCAACAGTAAATGTAATAGAGTCGAGCCCTTTTTTTACTTGCCTAGATCTAATATTGTTATGTAGGTCAACAATGTAATCGAAATTCTCAGATCTTAATAAATCAATTACTTCAGAAACTTTGTTTTCGATTGTATGGATTTTAGAAAGGTGCGGGTTAGCGATCAAAGTTGATTGAAAAGCTTTTTTAGTCAAAAAATGAATTTCAACATCTCCATCTAACTGCTGTTTTAAACACCGAATTGCTGGAGATGTAAGCACAATATCCCCAATAGAACTAAAACGAATAATAAGTACTTTAACTTTCACAAAGACAAATTTAGTAATAAAGATTCCTTGTCTTCATTTCATTTAACATCGAATGAAACATAAATTTGCAGAATGGAATTTATTGATACACATACTCATTTATTTTCAGAGCAATTCGATAACGATATCGATGAGGTAATTCAGCGGTCGCTAAATGAAGGCATTACTAAAATGTATCTTCCTAATATTAATTCAGATACGATTGACTCAATGATGAAGTTGAGTGCAAGATATCCAGAAAACTGCTTCCCCTTGATGGGTTTGCATCCGTGTGATGTAAAAGAAGACTATCAGCGAGAAATTGATTTGGTAGAAGAATGGCATGCTAAACATAAATTTTATGCCGTAGGGGAAATTGGAATTGATTTGTTTTGGGATAAAACTTTCGTTGAACAACAAAAGGATGCTTTCCGACAACAAATACAATTAGCAAAGAAGATTCAGTTGCCTATTGTTATTCATGTTCGCAATTCTTTTGATGAAGTTTTCGAGATTGTAAACGATGAAAATGATGACTCGCTTTTTGGAATTTTTCATTGTTTTACTGGAGATATTGATC
>CAJQPE010000036.1 GCA_905480125.1 uncultured Flavobacteriales bacterium
GCTTAACCTATGGAATGATCACGGTATTAAAACCGGACATAGGTGGGGAATGTCGATTGACTTGAATACTTGTACAGGTTGCAGCGCATGTGTTACCGCTTGTTATTCTGAAAATAACGTACCAGTAGTGGGCCGTGATGAGGTTAGAAGAAACAGAGAGATGAATTGGATGCGAATTGATCGTTACTATAGTAGTGATGCAGATCCATTAGCGCATTCAAGAGATAAGAGTGACCGTGATTATGATGCGATGGAAATACCTGCCGAATATCCGACTCGTGTGGTCCATCAACCAGTAATGTGTCAGCACTGTAATCACGCACCATGTGAGACAGTTTGTCCAGTTGCAGCAACCACTCATAGTGACGAAGGGCTTAATCAAATGACTTACAATAGATGTATTGGCACACGTTATTGCATGAATAATTGCCCTTATAAAGTAAGACGTTTCAATTGGTTCAACTATAACGCTGATTCTAAATTTGCTGACATCAGTATTGCTCAGGATGATTTGGGAAGAATGGTCTTAAACCCAGATGTTGTTGTTAGAGCAAGAGGGGTTATGGAGAAATGTAGCATGTGTGTGCAGCGTGTGCAAGCAGGTAAACTAGATGCGAAGAAAAAAGGCAAACCTGTTGTAGATGGTGAGGTTAAAACAGCTTGTGCATCTGCTTGTCCTACAAATGCAATTACATTCGGTGATCATAATGATGCTGCTTCTGAGGTTAGAAAGTCAACGGAGTCCGAAAGGGCATATCATCTTCTAGAAGAAGTTGGAACTCAACCAAATGTATGGTATCTAACTAAGGTTAAAAATTCTGAGGAAATGAGACATTTAGCAGCTGAACCTGCTCATAATCATAATGAAGAAAATGGCCACGGGCATGACCACGAAGAAAAAACTGAAGAACACTCTTAAAAAATAATAGAATGCACAAAGAAGCAGATATTAGAATACCACTTATTTTAGGGGATAAAACGTATCATGACATTACAGAGGACGTTTGTGCCCCTGTAGAGGGTAAAGCAAATAAGTTATGGTACATGGCATTTACTTTTGCAGCAATAGTTGCACTATGGGGTGTTTGCTGTATCATATATACAATCGGCAGGGGAATCGGAGTGTGGGGATTAAATAATACTGTTGGTTGGGCATGGGATATTACGAACTTCGTTTGGTGGGTTGGTATTGGTCATGCAGGAACCTTAATTTCTGCTGTACTTTTGTTATTCCGTCAACGTTGGAGAATGGCAATTAATCGTTCTGCTGAAGCGATGACCATTTTCGCTGTAATGATGGCTGCGGTTTTTCCAGGAATTCACATGGGGCGTATTTGGGTTGGATATTGGGTTTTCCCACTTCCCAATGCATTTGGGTCTTTATGGGTAAACTTTAACTCGCCATTATTATGGGATGTATTTGCGATTTCTACTTATTTCAGCGTTGGACTGGTGTTCTGGTATGTTGGGTTGTTGCCGGATTTTGCGACAATAAGAGATAGAGCCGTTAAACCAGTTTACAAAACTGTTTACGGCATATTAAGTTTCGGCTGGACGGGTGATGTAAAAGCTTGGATTCGTTTCGAAGAGGTTTCTTTAGTTTTAGCAGGTATCGCAACCCCTTTAGTTTTCTCTGTTCACTCAATTGTGTCAATGGATTTTGCTACATCAGTTATTCCAGGATGGCATACAACTATTTTCCCTCCATACTTTGTTGCTGGTGCAATTTTCTCTGGATTCGCGATGGTACAAACGTTAATGTTAACGTTAAGAAAAGTAGTTGGTTTAGAATCTTATATTCATGTGAAGCACGTAGAGTATATGAACATTATTATTATAATAACTGGTTCTGTAGTTGGTGTAGCATATATCACTGAATTATTTATCTCTTGGTACTCTGGTGTTGAATATGAAGGATATGCATTCATGAATCGGGCGACAGGACCATATTGGTGGGCATATGCAATTATGATGAGCTGTAATGTTCTTTCTCCTCAAATATTTTGGTTCAAAAGCCTACGAACAAACTTAACTTTTACATTTTTTATGTCAATTATCGTCAACATTGGTATGTGGTTTGAACGTTTCGTAATTATTGTGACATCATTGCACAGAGATTATATGCCATCAAGTTGGGAAATGTTTCACCCAACTTTTGTTGATGTTGGGATCTACATTGGCACAATTGGAATTTTCTTTGTGTTATTCCTTTTATACGCAAGAACATTTCCAGTATTAGCATTAAATGAGTTGAAATCAATATTGAAAATAGCTGGAGAAGCTCAAAAAGAGAGAAATAGAGATACTAATGCGTCAACCCCATCAAACGACAAATAATGAGCGAGACTAAAATGATATACGGACTTTATGACGATGATGGCACGCTAACCAAAGCGGCTAAGAACTTTGTTTCAAATGGCCTTAAGATAAAGGATGTTTATGCTCCTTTCCCAATACATGGAATAGAAAAAGTAATTGGAATTAAATGGACGCAAATTTCCATTGCGGCCTTTATCTATTGTATGATAGGATGTACTTTAGCTACCATAGGTATGCGTTATTTTATGATTGTTGATTGGCCAATGAATATTGGTGGTAAGCCAAATTTTTCATACATTCAAAACTTTCCATCCTTTGTTCCTATTACCTTTGAATTTTCCGTTTTATGTGCTGCGCATGGTATGGTCATTACTTATTTAATTAGAAATTGGACGCTACCTTTTGTGAAAGCTCGTAATCCGCATCCAAGTACTACTGATGATCATTTTTGTATGGAAATTAATCCAGTTCAAAACAAAGCTTCTGAAGACGAAATAAAATCAATGCTTAAAGATTCTGGTGCAGTTGAAATATTTGAAAAATAATAGAAATTACAGTAGATATGAAGATCAATAAAATAAAAGTTACTTCGACAAACGTGATTATTGCCATTTTGGCTTTTGCTTCTGTTGTTATGACTTCATGCAAATCCGACCCTAATAGTGCAGGGTTTGAGTTTATGCCTGATATGTATCGTTCACCTTCTTACGAAACGTATTTAGAAAACGCAGTATATGGAGGTAAAGACAGTATGTCTGCGAGACTGCCAGTTGCAGGCACTATACCAAGAGGCTTCGAAAGTTTTCCATTAGGTGTATCAGAAGAAGATTATAAATTAGCGGATTCTCTCAAGAGTCCTATAGCTTATTCCGAAGAAATGATGACCTACGGTGAAGATCGATATACTAAAATGTGTTCTCATTGTCATGGAGAAAACGGTGATGCTGATGGACTTGTAGTTACAAATGGTGGTTTTCCGCCGCCACCTTCATACATTTCTGGCAGGTCAGGTCGTGGTGGAATGATGAATGAATTGTCCTCAGGTGAAATTGTTCATACGATTACTTACGGATATAAAAATATGGGACCGCATGCTTCGCAAATTTCATTATCTGATCGTTGGGCTATTGCTATGTATGTTCAAAAGTTATCAGGAAAAGAATTTGGAGAAGTTAAAGGTGAAGACGAATCAACTGAAACTCCTGCAGAACAAGAATCAATTGAAGAAAATGAAACTATAGTTGAATCCTCAGCCTCAGAAGCTTCTGTTAAAATGGAGGGTAACCTAGAAAACGAACATTAATAAGAAAACGAATTATAATGGATCAATTTGAATTTACATCAAGCCAAAAAAAGTTCACTTTCGGGTTAATGGGAATTGGCTTATTGGCCTTAATTTGGGCAGTGTACTCTATAATGGTTAGTGATGGAGCAGATCACCATGCTGCATCTGCTAGATTATGGTCTAACCTTCTTATTTGTGGGTTTTTCTTTATCGGCATTGCTGTAGCTGCATTATTCTTTTTGGCGGTGCAACATGCAGCGGAAGCTGGTTGGGCAACTATGTTTTTAAGAGTTTTTCAAGCAACAAGTTCCTATTTGTATGTTGGGTCTGGTATTTTAGTTCTGGTATTACTTTTTGGAGGACATGATTTATACCACTGGATGCACGAAGATGCTGTCGCGCATGATGATTTGCTAGCGCACAAGAGTGATTATCTGAATCCTACATTTTTTTGGATTAGAACGTTAATGTATTTAGGTGTTTGGATATTCTTTATGCGCTTATTTAAAAAATTATCTTTAGAAGAAGACGAAATAGGTGGCACTGAGATTCACTTTAGAAACCAAAAGTACGCAGCTATATTCTTGGTATTCTTTGGGTATTCCTCATCCACAGCTTCTTGGGATTGGATAATGTCTATTGATGCGCATTGGTTTAGCACACTATTCGGATGGTATGTATTTTCTGGAATGTGGATTAGCTCTTTAGTCTTCATGACATTATTAATTATCTGGTTAAAAGGGAAGGGATATTTGCCTAAAGTAAATGAGAACCATATTCACGATATGGGAAAATGGATTTTTGGGGTTAGCTGCTTATGGACCTACTTATGGTTCTCGCAGTTCATGTTAATTTGGTATGCAAATATTCCAGAGGAGATTATTTATTTTAAAGCTAGATTTGACGATTATAGGATTTTATACTTTGGAATGATAATAATAAATTTCGTATTCCCTTTCTTTGGTTTAATGGATAAAGACAATAAGCGTAGCATAGGATGGGTAGGCACTATTGGTGTTATTATTTTCATTACGCATTGGTTCGATGTATATATGTTGGTAACTCCAGGAGTTATGAAAGATCATTGGCATTTTGGTGGAATTGAAATAGGATTATTCTTAGGTTTCTTAGGGTTATTTCTGTTCGTTGTTTTAAACGCTCTTAGTAAATCACCATTAATAGTTAAGAACCATCCATTTTTGGATGAATGTATTCACTTAGAGCAAAATTAATTAGGAATAAAATTAGATTGAGATGATCAGTTTGTTAACATACGCGGTAATAATCTTAGGGATAATTGCAATTGTTCAATTAGCACGAGTTTTCGAATTAACTGGGGAGCTGAAAGGTAGAAAAGAATGGGAAATATCGGAAAAGGATAACTCTACACAAGCTAATCTTTGGCTATGGTTTGGAATAATATTATTCATTCTTTTCGGTTGGCTAGTGGTTGAATATGGCGATTCTGCACAGCCAAACGGTTCTCTCCATGGAGTTGCTTACGACAATTTATTGATGGTAAACTTTGCTATCGTTGTATTTGTATTTTTACTTGTAAATGCGGTCTTATTTTATTTCGCTTGGAAATATAAAAGAGATGCTAATCGTGTGCCTGAATATTTTACGCATAGTACTAAATTGGAAATGATATGGACAATTGTTCCTTCAATAGTAATGGCAGGAATTATTATTTATGGTATTTTATTTTGGTATGAAACTATCATGACTAAACCAAGTGAAGATGCAATAGCAATTGAATTGTATTCAAAGCAATTTGATTGGACTGCCAGGTATGGTGGTAAAGATAACCAAGTTGGAAGCGCTAATGTTCGGCTGATTGAAGGGGCTAACTTTTTAGGTATCGATGTCGAAGATCCTTCATCTAAAGACGACATAATTATTAAAGGAGAATTCCATATTCCTGTTAATAAGGAAATAAGTTTTCAACTTCGTTCTCAAGACGTTCTTCATGGTGCTTATATGCCAAATTTTAGAATGCAGATAAATACTGTTCCTGGTCAAATGACACGTTTTCATTTTACACCTAACAAGACCACGAAGCAGCAAAGAGAAGAGTTAGATAATCCTGATTTTCATTATGTTTTGTTGTGTAATAAGATTTGTGGTTCTGCGCACTATAATATGCAGATGAATATTATTGTTGAAACTGAAGAAGAGTACAACAAATGGTTAGGAGAGCAACAAGATTTTATGGCACAAGTTCCGGAATTGTTCGAAAACAATAACGAGAAGCTTATGGCAGAAAAAAAATAAGAATAATAGTTAATGCAAATAGATAAATATGTCAACTGAAACCCAAGCAAATGCGGAGCACCATGCTCATGAAGAGCATCACCATGAGGAGACATTCATAACTAAGTATATATTTAGTCAAGATCATAAGATGATCTCTAAACAATTCCTACTAACTGGAATGTTTATGGCTGTTATTGGAATGATAATGTCGACATTGTTTCGTATGCAGCTTGGATGGCAAGGTGAGAGTTTTAAAGTATTTTCATGGTTACTGGGAGATAGATGGGCTCCGGACGGAGTTATGGATTCCAACATTTATCTTGCATTAGTTACGATTCACGGTACTATAATGGTATTCTTCCTTCTCACTGCAGGATTAAGTGGTACGTTCGCTAATTTCTTAATACCATTGCAAATTGGTGCTAGAGATATGGCCTCTGGATTTTTAAATATGTTATCCTATTGGTTCTTCTTTTTATCAAGTTGTATCATGTTTGGTTCAATATTTATTGAAACAGGTCCTGCATCTGGTGGTTGGACAATATATCCACCTTTAAGTGCGCTTCCTGAGGCTATGCCAGGTTCTGGATTAGGAATGACTTTATGGTTACTAAGTATGACATTGTTTGTTGTTTCATCGCTCTTGGGTGGCTTGAACTATGTGGTAACAATCATTAATTTAAGAACAAAGGGAATGTCAATGTTAAGATTGCCACTATCAATTTGGGCATTATTTGTAACAGCAATTTTAGGGGTTTTGTCTTTTCCAGTTTTGGTATCTGCTGTGTTATTGCTAATGGCAGATAGGCTTTTAGGAACTAGTTTCTATTTGTCAGATATATTTATCAACGGACAAGTCCTAGATTTCCATGGAGGTAGCCCAATTTTGTATGAACATCTTTTCTGGTTCCTTGGCCATCCTGAGGTATATATAGTCCTTCTGCCTGCATTAGGTTTAAGTTCTGAAATTATTGCAACAAATTCAAGGAAACCTATTTTTGGGTACCGGGCTATGGTAGGTTCAATATTAGCTATTGGATTCCTTTCATTTATTGTTTGGGGACACCATATGTTTATGACAGGTATGAATCCATTCCTAGGAGCCGTGTTCACCTTTACCACATTATTGATTGCTATTCCTTCAGCTGTAAAAGCATTTAACTACATCACCACACTTTGGAAAGGGAACATTGTTTACACTCCTGCAATGTTATTTGCTGTAGCGATGGTATCTACTTTTGTCACAGGGGGCGTAACAGGCATTATCTTAGCCGACTCCGCCTTGGATATTGCAATTCATGATACGTTGTTTGTTACTGCTCACTTTCACGTTGTAATGGGATTATCCTCCGTAATGGCTATGTTTGGTGGAGTATATCATTGGTTCCCGAAAATGTATGGTAGAATGATGAACACTAAATTGGGCTACGCTCACTTTTGGTTAACGTTTGTTGCAGCATATGGTGTGTTTTTTCCGATGCACTTTACTGGCATTATGGGAGTGCCGAGAAGATACTATACCAATTCGGAGTTCCCTATGTTTGATGCAGCACTTCCGTTAGATTTAATTATTAGTATGTTTGCTATTTTAGGAGCTTTTGCGCAAGTGATATTCTTCTTCAACTTCTTCTACAGTATTTTTAGAGGTCAAAAAGCAATTCAAAATCCTTGGAGAGCAAATACATTAGAATGGACAACACCTGTGATTCCTGGCCATGGAAACTGGCCTGGAGAGCTACCAGTAGTTCATAGATGGGCTTATGATTATTCTAAGCCTGGTAAACCAGAAGATTTTGTAGTTCAGACCGTTCCATTAGAAGATGGCGAAGAGGACGGTGGCGGACACTAAAAATAGTATTCAAGTGAAAAAAAAAATGCCCTTGCTTTTAGTTAAGGGCATTTTTGTTACATGGATTTTCGCTAATTCAACTTTAGGCTATGCGCAAACTAGCGAGCCCTTTATAGACAGCATAAAATCAAGTTTTTATAATAAACCGAAATTAGATTTACGAGTAGACGCGAGAACATCATTTATCACAACAAAACCAGCTCGGATATTTGGTATAAAATTGGGGCTTAATTTTAACGACAAAGTACAAGTTGGTGTTGGTTACAATTGGTTAATTTCTGATATCAAGACAGATCGAAAGATCGTTATCAATGGTTCTATTGAATTGGTCGATTCACGCCTTGTGCTTCAATACGTTTCGCCTTATTTTGAATACACATATTACAACTCACCTAAACTCGAATTGAGCATTCCAGTAATGATTGGCCTCGGTTATTCTCGATATACAGCAGCTAGTTCTTTTTATCAATTTGTTCCAGATTCAAAAAAGAATGTTGTTATGTTTTACGAACCTTATTCTGTTGGTGTTTATAAACCCATACCGTTTGTGGGTATAGGGTTTGGAGTCGGATATCGCCTGCTTTTTATTGGTAATAAATCTATTTCAGAAAATCTTAATTCGGCAATATATGTGTTTAAGGTAAAATTACTTGTAGGGGTATTATATCGTGCCGTCAAATCAAAAATCAAATAAGATTAATAGTACATTTACAACATGAACGAGCATTTAGATGCAGACCCTGAAAACTTAGACAACACCGAGCGCGAAATCGAAAAGGTACTTCGTCCAAAAGAATTTGATGATTTTACTGGCCAGGAAAAAGTAGTCGAAAATCTAAAAATATTCGTTCAAGCAGCTAAGCAAAGAGATGAAGCGCTAGATCATGTTTTACTCCACGGGCCACCAGGATTGGGGAAGACTACCTTAGCCAATATCATCGCTAATGAATTGGGTGTCGGTTTTAAAATTACTTCTGGACCAGTATTAGATAAACCTGGAGATTTGGCTGGTTTGTTAACTAACCTAGAGGAAGGTGATGTTTTATTTATTGATGAAATTCATCGTTTAAGTCCTGTAGTTGAGGAGTACTTATATTCAGCGATGGAAGACTATTCAATTGATATAATGATAGATACTGGGCCAAACGCAAGAACTGTTCAAATAACGTTAAATCCCTTTACATTAATTGGAGCAACAACGCGTTCCGGTCTTTTGACATCTCCGCTTAGAGCTCGTTTTGGCATTAACTCAAGATTGAGTTATTATGATGCAATACTTCTAACTAAAATTGTGTCAAGATCTGCCGATATTCTTAAAATAGAAATTGAAAAAAATGCAGCCGGGGAAATTGCTGGAAGAAGCAGAGGAACACCTAGGATTGCTAATGCTTTGTTGCGTAGGGTTAGGGATTTTGCACAAATCAAAGGAGATGGTAATATCGACATGAAAATATCAAGGTACGCTTTAGAAGCTCTAAATGTAGATGCGCATGGTTTGGATGAAATGGATAAT
>CAJQPE010000037.1 GCA_905480125.1 uncultured Flavobacteriales bacterium
TAATAGCACTGGTGCTATTAGCGAACATATATGTTCATGTCGAAATTAACTTAATTTCTTGAATTTCAGATTCGCTATTGGCTTTATTTTTAAGCATTTCATCAATAATTCCATCCAATGGACTCTTAATCTTACTGATTGTTTCTGTACTAACATGGGTGTATATTTCAGTTGTTTTTATTGATCCATGACCTAATAAAGTTTGTATATATCGTAAGTCAATGCCATTTTCTAATAGGTGTGTTGCATAACTATGCCTTAAAGTATGTACCCTTATTCCTGTTTTGTGAATTCCTGCTTTTCTACTAGCCTTATAAAATATTTTTCTAACACTTGTCGCACTATATTTACCTTTATTCAATCCCTCAAATAAATAAGTTGAAGGTTTATACTCTGTAACATATTCAATAAGCATTGGTATAATGTGATTGGATAGCGTAGTAATTCTATCTTTTTTACCTTTTGCTTGCTTTACAAACAGTGTTTTTCTTGTCAAATCAACATCTCCCGGTTTCATATTAATGGCTTCACCAATTCGTAGTCCAGCAGAGTAGATAAGCGTTAAAATAGTTCTGTGTTTAATATTGTTTGTGTTCGATAGTATTCTAATAACCTCGTCTTTTGTGAAAACTTCAGGAATTCTTCTTTCTTTTTTAGGTCGATTGATCTCGTAAACTGTTCTTTCGCAACCAAGCACTTTTTCATAATAGAACTTTATAGCATTAATAATTTGGTTTTGAGTGCTGTGCGAAATGTTCCTTTTGTTGATTATTTCATATATATAATCTTCAATCTCTTTTTTCGAAATTTCATTTAGCGTTCGATCTCTAAAATGCCCTACATACATCGCAAAAAAGGAGCAATATGTGTTTATAGTATTCGGGCTGTATCTTCGTTCTTCTAAAGTTTGCACATATTCTGGGGGTACAATTCCTTTTGAGTATTCAAATTTTTCTTTCTTCTTTTGACTTAGCGATTTACCAAATACATGGTTGGCGTCAACATAAGCAACACCTCTAAACAGGCTGAAAATCTTCTTAAGAATTGTTTTGTCGTTAGGCGCATAAAGGTATTTGCCTTCTTCGCACCATTTTCTTTCAGGAATTAGTTTTACTAATGCTTTTATGCGTTCATTATCTTCCGGAAAATCGATTTTAAAAATGGGTTGCCCATAATAAAAGGACTTTTTGAGAATTATTTTTGGCTTCATCTACTAAAAGTATGAAGAGCTTAGTCGATAAACCAAATTTATTCGTAGATTTATTCGAACAAAACTACGAATAATGAAAACTTGTCCCTGCTGCAATGAAGAATTTAGAGGTAGAGAAAATAAAGTATTCTGCTCGCTTTATTGCAAGTCAGCTTATAACTATGAGAAAGATAAAAATAAACCATTAACACGATTTCGAGTTGTGGATAATCAGCTGCGATTAAACAGAAAGATATTAGCTAAGTTTAATCAAGCAGGCAAAGCTACAGTTCGCAAACAAACATTGTTAGCCGAAGGTTTTGATCCAAAATACATCACTGGGTGGTGGAAAAACAAAAAAGGAGATACTTATCTTTTTTGTTATGATTATGGTTTTATAGGTAGAGAAGAAAATGGTAAAGAAAAGTATGTCCTAGTGCAATGGCAAGACTACATGTTAAAATAATTCTGAACTATTCTTCAGATTTTATTTGTGCGCAGGATGGGAGTCGAACCCACACGCCCTTAAGAGCACCAGCCCCTCAAGCTGGCTTGTCTACCAATTCCAACACCTGCGCAAAAAGTGCAAATATAGTTGAACATTCGTTGTATTCAAGTTCTATAAAAGAATTAAGGGATATAAAATTCAAGTAAAATAAATACTCGAATTAAAACACAAAGTCATAGTAGAATATTATTCAATAAAATTAGAAGTTAGCCATTGTTTCCAAAAACCTTTTTAAGCAAATCGGAAACGCGTGCTATAGGATCTTGCCTAATAGCAAGCTCTTGTTTTTCAATTTGAATAAATAAACCGTCAATTGCTTTATTAGTTGCGTATTCTTCTAAATCAGGGTTTATTTTTTTAACCATAGGGATTCGGTTGTAATTTTTGAACACCAAATTCCAGTTTTTTGTAGCTCCAACTTTATCTAGTGATTTTTTAATTACGGGCTTAAATTGATCAAATAACGCAGTTCGTGTGGCTTTTTCTAAAAAAGCTGTGGCTGCGTTGTTATCGCCTTTCAATATTCCCATAACATCTGTAAGTGTCATCGATTTTATAGCGGCAACAAATAGTTCTTTCGCCACAATAGCGGCATCTTCTGCAGCCCGGTTCATTGATTCAATCGCATCATCAACAAGCTTTCCTTGGCCAATTTGGCGCAATTTAGTTTCAACTTGTTTTGCTTCATCAGGCATTGGGATTTTGATTTCTAAGTCTTTAAAATACCCATCAGGCTTAGATAATTGATTTACACCAACTTCTATTCCTCTGTTTAAGGCTTCTTTTAATCCAGCGGCAACTTCTTCTTCGCTAAGCTCAGATAAAGTGGAGTTTTCTAATTGGTTTTCTACTTTATCTTTTAGCTTGTCTAATAGTTGTGCATTAGCTGTTATTGTGAGTAATAGAATTATAATAGTAGTTGGATATTTATATTTTTTCATGTCATTATTTTTATTTTGTTATCAAATATTCAAACTTAGTGCCAATCATTAACTTTCAAAGAACAACTTTTCATAGAGTTTGACTTAAATTATTACGACTTATTTTTCATCAGCTTGAAATAACACACGAAAGCCTGGCAACAAATAGTTTAGTGGATGCGGCAGGTAACGAATTAATTACGAAGTTCGAATTAATTAGCAAATAGGATTAAACTTCATTGGAATTTAAAATAAAGAAGTAGAGTAGATAAAATTAGTAGAAGAAAAACTGGTTGTAAATCTTTTTAAGCATTGTAGGGTATTAAAATTTTGTTTAATAATTTAGAAACTAAATTAGCATGCGTATAAATCATTAAATGACTACCATTCTTAATTATATGGTCAGCTTCAGTGCCCCCAATTGGAAAAGTTTTGTCTTTGTCGCCATGAATATGTATTATGTTTTCAAGTGATTTTTCTCGATTCCAATTAGCTATTTCATTGATGGCCCATTTAACAAATATTGGATCGCTGCTACTAAGAAAATAACTCATTAGCTTTTTTTGGTTTTCTGTTTTTAATCCGAAATACCAATAGATAATTGGATTTCCAATTTTTAATAATCGGTTAGGTATTAATCTATGAATGGGATAGGTTTTTCCTTTTCGCATTAAATACGGTAATTCGTGTCTGTTTCTAACACTTGAAATAATAATTGATGTTATCGGCTTTGGTTTAATAAAATGAAGTATTTCACTTGTAATTATTCCTCCAAATGAAAGCCCGATAATGATATAAGGTTCGTTTGTGACAAATTGTTCGGTAAGTCGAATAGAATATTGACGTAAAGTTTCTTTAGGTTCAGGTCTAATCCATTTTATATAATTAACTTTATATAATGATAAATCTAATCGCTCAAAAACTTTTTTATCAGCACCTAATCCACTTATTAGATTGAGCGTAATCACCAGATAAAATATAATGTATATTCACTATTATTACCCTGCTTGTCGCTAGCAGTTATGCTGAGCTTATGGTTTTTACCTTTATCTAGCCTGTTATCGTCAAAAAAGTAGGTTAGGCGATTAAGTTTGTAATCATATTCCATTAGAATCCATTTTCCGTCAATTGTGCCTCTGTATGTTTTTAATCCAGATAACTCATCGCTAACAGTTATTTGAAGTTTTTCTCTGCTTGTCATATCGCGCCCCCTAACAATGTTATGGCCCTTTATTTTTGGAGCTATAGTGTCAATCATTACAGTATAGGGGCCAAAACTTCTTGTTTTAACAGAAATCCAACCTTCACTATAGACCCCGCCTTCCGCTGCTATTAATTTACTGTTTTCATCTAAAGCAACAATCAAAGCTTTTTCTTGTAATGCCTCTGCTATACTATCGATTTTGATTGACATTGTCATGTAGGAGTGAAGAGGCTCATAAATATTATGTGCTTTATGAATAGGGGTTATTGCTCTTCCTTTAGGCTTAGCACGTTGGTAATCGAAAACAAAATCATCATAAAGAATATTTGCTGGTAATGATATTTTGAAATCTTCAGTTTTAAAATCGTTACGCTTATTTGATTTAAATAAAACACTTTGATAGTTAGAAAAATCAGTGTGTTCAGCCTGGGTTTTTACAGAGGTCATAGTGTCTTTGAATTCACTCGAATTTGCGACAAAACCAAGAGTTGACGCGTTTCCATAGCTGTCAGTTACAATATATTGAATTAGATGTTTTTTTTCATCCTTAAACTCATAAGTAAACGGACTTTTTTTGCAATTATAAACGTCCAATTTATTGTTGGGCTGAACATATGAACGCTGAATTCGAGAGCTGTTTTTTTTCCAATCATAGAAATGAACATGACTGTTTATGTATCTTGTTTCATGAAATCCAATTTTATCCATCTCATGGCAATAAACTTCTTGACTATCAATTAAAAGCTCAATTGAATAGACTCCACATCGATTTGCAGAACCATTAAGCTTATCCTGAACCTCCAAGCCAAAAGCAATTTTACCACTTAGAGATAATGTGCTGTTGAGCGCATAAAATCCATTACTACCTCTTAACTCAAGCAGTTTTGGATCAGCACTATTATTTACTGTTCCCATTTCCTTGACAGGATATACTCCTAGCTTTTTTATTGTAGGTTTTATATCGTCTTTAATATCAAAACCAAAAAGTAATGGATTAACAGGTATTTCAGTTTTAGTTTCTCTTAGCTCAAAATGAAGATGTGGACCGCCAGAGCCACCCGAATTTCCAGATAGGGCGACTAATTCTCCTTTTTTTACGGGTAAACCTATTTTACTTGGAAATAACTCTATTTCATACGATTCTTTCTTATACTGTTCATTATAGACGTATTCGCCTATCACATCATTAAAACTTTGTAAATGAGCGTAAACAGAAGTATAGCCATTTGGATGCGTTATGTATAATGCTTTACCATAACCACCATGGCTTATTTTTATTCTAGAAACGTAACCATCAGCAACGGCATAAATATTTTTTCCTTCAACACTTTCAGTTTTAATGTCAATCCCTGCGTGAAAATGATTGCTTCTAATTTCACCAAAATTACCAGCTAAAAATATTGGTATATCAACCGGAGATCTGAAATAATCCTTAGGATAATCTTGTGCATTTACAAATTGAAGTAAACCAAAAAAGGAGAATAGTAGTACCTTTAAATTATTCATTCTTTTGATGAGAAGATTTATATAATAACATATGCAAATGTAATGCCGATGTATAGCAAGTGTTGTATAGATTTCAATAAATATTCACAAAAGCCATTAATACTTGTAGTTAACAAAATAAATAAAAAATTTGGTAGGTTAACGATACAAACGTAAATTTGGCATAAGTCAATTGGTTAAATTTTTGTTTTGGCAGAAGCGAGTAAAATAGTTGAAAATCTGGAAGTTAAGATTAATCATTTGATTAGTTCTCACAAGAATGTTGTTTCAGAAAGAAAAAAGCTGACAGATAAGAATAATGAGTTAAGTGAATTAGTTAGTCAGCAGCAAAGTGAAATAGCGCAGCTTACTGAAAAAGTTAAAATGGTTAAATTAGCGAAAAGTATTGAGGGGTCTGGAGAAGACACTTCGAAATTGAAGCTAAAGATTAATGAGGTATTGCGGGAAGTGGATAAATGTATAGCGATGCTAAATAAATAACTGAAATGTCTGATCAACTATCGATAAAAATCACAATAGCCGACAGGAGCTATCCTTTAACAATAAAGCGAGAAGAGGAAGAGGGAGTTAGAAAGGCAGCTAAAATGATTAATGACAATGTAAACGATTTGTTAAGTAAGTATGCAGTAAAAGATAAACAAGACCTTATCGCTATGACTGCATTACAATACGCTTCTCAAATTGTGCAAGGAAATGCAAATACATTGGGCGATGACTCTGTTACGGAGCATTTGCAATCGATAGAAAGTCAGCTTTCGGAGTATTTAGAAAGTATTTAGTTCTTTAAAATAAAATAATAAAAAACTCAACAAGCAAGGCTTATTGAGTTTAAGCAACCCGCGTAAATTATTATTATTTGTAAACTGAACATTTTATCCGTTATCGGGTTCACCCAGGATAAGACGAGCAGGCCTGATTACCTTCAAGGGATTTTGCGCAAGCAAGACACTGGACGTTCAACTTATTCGGAAATCCGAAATCTTGAACTTTATAGAAGTTTGCAAGTTAATTTACGTGGGTTTTTTATGTCAAATAGTTGGCATATCAATTTTAAGAAAACAAATGGAAATAATAATAGGAGTCGTTGTTGGTTTAATTATTGGTGCAGGCATTGTTGCATTAATAATGAAGAACTCGATGAAGAGTGGAGCCAATAAGGTTTTAAAAGAAGCTGAGGCGGATGCAGAAGTAGTTAAAAAAGAAAAGATCCTTCAAGCAAAAGAGAAGTTTTTGCAGTTAAAAGAAGATCACGAAAAGGTTATCCAAAGTAAGAACCACAAGATTAATGAAGCAGAAAAACGAGTTAAACAAAAAGAGACCTCATTAAACCAAAAGCTTGGGGCAGTTAACGCGCAGCAACGTGAAATTGATTCTGCTAAGGAACAAATTAAATCGCAACAAGATATTACAGCTAAAAAGCAATCTGCTAATGAATTGCTTGCTAAAAAGCTTACTGACCAGCTAGAAACAGTTTCTGGAATCTCAGCAGATGACGCTAAAAAGCAATTAGTTGAAGCTTTAAAAGATGAAGCCAAAACGAATGCCCTAGCGCACATAAAAGAAATTCAAGACGAAGCAAAAATCAATGCGAGTAAGGAAGCTAAAAAAATTGTTATACAAACAATTCAACGTGTTGCTACCGAGCATGCTGTAGAAAATTCTGTGTCTGTGTTTAATATTAGCGGAGATGAGATGAAAGGCAGGATTATAGGGAGAGAGGGCCGAAATATTCGGGCAATAGAAGCTGCCACAGGTGTGGAAATTATTGTTGATGATACCCCAGGTGCAATTATATTATCTGGCTTTGATCCAATTCGTAGGGAGATAGCGAGGCTTTCGCTGCATCAATTATGTGCTGATGGTAGGATTCATCCTGCTAGAATTGAGGAAGTAGTTGCTAAAACAATCAAACAAATTGGAGAGGAAATCATAGAAGTAGGTAAACGAACTACAATTGATCTAGGTATTCATGGCCTGCACCCCGAGCTAATTAGAATGGTTGGTAGAATGAAATACCGCTCTTCTTATGGGCAAAACTTGTTACAGCACTCTAGAGAAACAGCTAATCTTTGTGCAACAATGGCATCTGAGTTGGGGTTAAATCCTAAAGTAGCCAAAAGAGCAGGGCTGTTGCATGATATTGGAAAAGTTCCAGACGATGAACCAGAATTGCCACACGCCATATTAGGTATGAAAATAGCGGAAAAATATAATGAAAAACCAGACGTATGCAATGCTATTGGAGCTCATCACGATGAAATTGAAATGACAAGTCTTATTTCTCCAATAGTTCAAGTTTGTGATGCTATATCAGGGGCTAGGCCTGGAGCAAGAAGAGAAGTAGCAGAATCTTATATCCAAAGGCTAAAAGATTTAGAAGCAATTGCCATGGACAATAATGGTGTAACCAAAGCATTTGCCATTCAAGCTGGTAGAGAGCTTCGTGTAATGGTAGAGAGCGAAAGGGTAAATGACCAGCAGGCAGGTGAGCTGTCGTTTGATATTTCTCAAAAAGTACAAAATGAAATGACCTATCCGGGGCAAGTAACTGTAACTGTTATTCGAGAAACGCGGGCAGTAAGTATTGCTAAATAAATGAAGTTGCTTCAAGGAAAAAAAATATTAATTACAGGAGGGGCAGGATTTATTGGTTCGAACTTGTGTCATAAGTTCGTATCGCAAAGCAATGATGTAGTTTGCCTTGATAATTTTTTAACTGGGCGAAGAGAAAATATTGAAGAATTAATAACCAAAAATAATTTCAAGTTACTCGAAGGTGATATTCGGGATTTTGATACTTGCAAAAAGTCAGTCGAAGGGGTAGATGTCGTTTTGCATCAGGCGGCACTAGGTTCTGTACCTCGATCAATTAACGATCCAATTACTACAAATGCAATTAATGTTTCAGGTTTTTTAAACGTGTTAAAAGCAGCAGATAAAGAGGGAGTAAAACGATTTGTTTATGCAGCCAGTTCATCGACATATGGAGATAGTGAATCACTGCCAAAAGTGGAGGAAAAAATAGGCAATCCGTTGTCGCCTTACGCTGTTACAAAGCTGGTAAATGAGTTATACGCTAATGTGTTCTCAAACCTTTATTCGATCGAAACGATTGGTCTGCGCTATTTCAACGTATTTGGACGAAAGCAAGACCCGGAAGGTGCTTATGCGGCAGCGATTCCGAAATTTGTAAAAGCCTTTACAGATTATCGATCTCCCGTGATTCATGGAGATGGAGAGCAGTCTCGCGATTTCACTTATATTGATAATGTGCTTCAGGCAAATGAACTTGCGGCAACAACTGAAAATCAAGATGCAGTTAATCAAGTTTATAATGTAGCGTTTGGAGAAAATACAACGTTAAATGAGCTGGTTCCTTTGTTAAGGGAATTGTTAGCAAAATTTGATGCTAAAATTAGCAAAGTTCAAATTGAGTATGGTGAAGATCGCGTTGGAGATATTAAGCATTCATTGGCGTCTATTGAAAAAGCATCTAGTTTGTTAGGATATCGACCAGAATATAGTCTGCAAGAAGGTTTGTCCGAGGCGATTGAGTGGTATTGGAATGATTTAAAATAAATGAATTCACTTTTTGCTAAAAATACCCCTCGTTGGATAATCTTCACATTTGATGTGTGTGCATCTATTTTTGCTCTAATTATTGCTTATTTACTTCGATTTAATTTTAATATTCCCGCATCGGAGTATAAATTTTTGCCAATAGCATTTATATCTCTATGCACTGTAAGGGTTATATTTTATTACTTTTTTAAAACTTATGCAGGAATAATTAGATATACCAGCACAGAGGATGCAACGCGTATTTTTCAAAGTACAGTAATAGGAACTGTTGCATTGGCGGCTTTTAACTTGGTAAGGTTTTATTTTGTTGATGCAGCTTTTTTACTTCCGTTTTCTGTTTTGGTAATAGAATTTTTGACAACAACGTTTGTCTTAATTTCATTTAGAATAGGGGTTAAAGTATTGTATTTCGAGCTTAAAAATCCGTCAAAAGAAAAATCTATTGTGCTAATATATGGCGCTGGTGGTGCTGGGGTAATTGCGAAAAGATCTATTGATAGAGATGCCGGATCTAAGTTAGGAGTTGGGGGGTTTATTGATGATGATAAAATGAAAGTAGGGAAAAAGTTAGAAGGTGTTAAAATATTTGATGCAACAAAAGTTCAACAAGTAATTAATGAATTAAAACCGTCTCATTTAATAATATCGACTAAAGCAATTCCAATTAATAGAAAGCGTGAAATAATCGAAATTGGACTTCAAAACAACATGAATATTCTCAACGTACCTCCAATTCAAAAGTGGATAAACGGAGAATTGAGTTTTAATCAAATTAGAAAAATTGATGTCGAGGATTTATTGGAACGCTCACCAATTGATATAGATACAAAAAATATATCACAGTTTGTAAAAGGAAAAGTTGTTTTGGTTACTGGTGCAGCAGGGTCAATTGGATCCGAAATATCTAGACAACTGATGCGGTATTCTCCTAGTAAGGTTATATTATTTGACATAGCTGAAACACCACTTTACGAGCTAGATTTCGAATTGCAAAACGGATTACACAAGGCTGATTATGAAATTGTAATTGGAGATGTTCGAAATAAAGCTCGGCTAAATAAGGTTTTTAAGACTTTTGCTCCTAAAATTATTTTTCATGTTGCTGCCTATAAGCATGTTCCACTCATGGAAAACAACCCTTCAGAAAGTGTATATACCAATGTGCTAGGAACAAAAAACCTAGCCGATATATCAATTAAGAATGAAGTTGAAAAATTTGTTTTTATCTCAAGCGATAAGGCTGTAAACCCTACCAATATAATGGGAGCAACGAAGAGAGTGGCAGAGATGTACATTCAAGCATTAAATGAGAATAGTAAAACAAAGTTCATTACCACTCGATTTGGCAATGTGTTAGGTTCTAATGGCTCTGTTATACCATTGTTCAAAAAACAGATTAAGAAGGGGGGACCGATAACTGTTACTCACCCTGATATTACTAGGTATTTTATGACTATTTCAGAGGCTTGTCAACTAGTTTTGCAGGCAGGTACGTTAGGTAAAGGTGGTGAAATATTTGTTTTTGATATGGGAGAGTCGGTTAAAATAGTTGACCTAGCTAAAAAAATGATTCGACTTTCGGGTTTACAATTAGGACGAGATATACAAATAGTATACTCTGGATTACGACCTGGAGAGAAATTATATGAAGAATTGCTAGCTGATAAGGAGAAAACTATGCCCACTCCGCATCCAAAAATTACTATCGCAAAGATAAGAACAACTAGTTTGAAGGATGTTGAGATTGAAATGACTAAACTTCCTGAGCTTGTTGAAAATAATGATAATGATTCGATTGTAAACAGTTTAAAAAATTTAGTGGAAGAGTATTCTACAGATTTGCTAACTGAAACTAAAGAAGAAAGTTGAAAAAGGTAGCCGCATTTGTATACAACAATTGCAAGAATGATGCAAGGGTATTAAAAGAGGCTAAGACCCTTGTTGAAGTTGGGTTTGAAGTGACAATATATGCGCTATTAGATAAAGAAACAGAGCCAATTGAATGGCGACACGGAATTCGAATAATTAGAGTTGAGAAACGAGCCTTACATTTAAGATTATTGAGGTTTGTAAATAGAATTGTGAAACCTCGGTTTTGGATTAGACAATTTTTAAGAATATTCTATGGATTCGCTAGATTGGCGTATTCGATTATTACAGTTTTTAGGGGTAAAGACAAGAGCGAAAATGAAATTCAGACCAAAGAGTATGGAATCCTGAAAAGAATAAAGCGGATATTTTCGTTAAGTAATATTAAAAAAATAAGAGGCGAATTACTCGACAATAAGGCAAGACTAATTTTGTATGGTTGGATACTAATTGGGGTTTTTTATTTGTTCATTTTTGGAAAAAATACAATTGCGTTTGTGGTGAAAAGCATGTATGGATTAGTTCGGCAAGTTCTGATGTTTTTTCATCGCCCATTATCTTTTCTTGATTACTACTACCGTGTACACAAGCTAATAAAAAGTGAAGGTTTTGGTTTTTATCATGCTCATGATTTCAATACAGTTCCCATTGCTTTTTACGCAAAAAACAGATATGGAGGAAAGTTTATTTATGATTCTCATGAATTATATGTTGAAAGAAACAAATTGAACAAGCCTAGCAGAATTTATAAAATAATACAACGAAAAGTTGAAGGTTATTATATAAAAAACTGTGATCGGGTGATTACAGTTGGCCCAAAAATAGCCGAATATATAGCCGAAATTTATAAGGTTGAAGCGCCAGATGTCATCATGAATGCTCCTTCGATTGATAAGTTTTCTAGCGCTAATGAATCAGACAATATAAGAGATATAATAGGAATTGATAAAGATAAAAAGGTGTTGTTGTATACTGGGGCAATAACGTTTAATAGAGGTTTAGAAAATCTAATCCTTAGTATGCAATATTTGCCTGATTGTTTTTTAGTCATCTTAGGATATGGCAGAGATAAGTATAAAAGGCAGCTTGAAAATTTAGTCGAATCAAATAATCTTACTGAAAGGTTCAGATTCTATGGACCAGTTCCAACAGATCAAGTAGCTGCATTTGTTTCTGGATCTGACTTAGGTGTGGCACCGATTCAAAATGCATGTTTGAGTTATTATTTCTGCGCTCCAAATAAAGTATTTGAGTATGTTATTGGAGGAATCCCTGTTATTGGTAGTAATTTCCCAGAATTAGAAAATATTATTGTAAAACATGGAATTGGGCTTACTTTTGACCCAGAGAATCCAAAAGATATTGCTTCTTCGGTGAGTAAAGTTTTTGCCAATAAAGAATCCTACGATATAATGAAGCAAAAGACAGGTGAAGTGGCTAAATTATATAACTGGGAAAATGAATCGAAAAAATTAATCCGAATATACGAGACGTTGAATGATATTCACTGAGTTTAGAGATATAATTAGAAAAAAGGATTTGCTTCGGTATTTGGTGTTATCAGAATTACGTGTTCTATATAAAAACAAGGCATTTGGATTTTTATGGGCAGTATTAGATCCATTTTTTTTAATGTTGGTCTATTTATTTTTAATAAAGTTTGTTTTTAATAGAGGAGGTGAATATTATCCAGTATTATTATTTATATCTCTTCTTAGTTTTCGTTGGGTAAGCACGTCTTTATCAACTTCGGTAAAAACGTTAGCAAGTAATGCTAAACTGATACAAAGTATTAATTTCCCAAAGTCTATATTGCCGTTAAGTCGTGTTCTTATTTCATTTGTTAATTTTCTTGCAGGCTTGATAATCTTATTCCCCTTAATGTATTATTTCGGTATTGAATTTTCGATTCAATGGTTTTGGTTGCCGGTCATTATTTTAATTCAATTTATTTTCACATCATCAGTATCATTGATAATTGGGGTGGCAGGGTTATATTTTCGGGATTTGCAAAATATATTGATTTTTATTCTCCGTATGTGGGTTTATCTATCACCAGTGTTATACAATTTAGAAGATGTTCCAGAAGAATATAATACGTTATATCAACTTTTAAATCCATTAGCATCATTGTTTGCATCCTATAAGAATATACTTGTACGTGCAACCATGCCTAGCCCATATTTAATTTATATATTTTTTCTTTCGATTGTGTTAGGAGCAATTGGACTCGCTATTTTTAGAAAAAAAAATAACGACTTCGTTAAAAATTTATAAGATTTTGGGGTTAATTGATGCTAAAAATATAGGAATAGAATTTAAACTTAGTAGATTCAAATCAAATACGCTCAAAGGTAAAATTGCGGGATTATTCGGCAGAAGTCAAGGAACAGCTCAGAAAACAACTTTCTGGGCGCTTAGAAATGTTAGTTTTTCTATTGAAGAAGGCGATATAATTGGTGTCGTGGGAAGCAATGGCTCAGGAAAAAGTACACTGCTAAGGACGATTGGAGGGATTTATGAGCCAGATGAAGGAGAGATAGTTGTTAATGGACATGTATCCACTTTACTTTCTTTAGGCACTGGCTTTAAACAGGAGTTAAGTGGTTATGAAAATATCATTTTAAATGGTATAATCATGGGGTTTACGAAGAAGGAAATTCTTGAAAAAATAGATGAGATTATTGATTTTTCTGAACTTGGTCATTTTATTGATGAACCGGTAAAAAATTATTCTTCTGGAATGACTGCAAGATTAGGTTTTTCGGTTGCTGTAACACTAAAACGAGACATCATGTTAATTGATGAGATTTTAGGTGTTGGAGATTTTAATTTTAGACAAAAGAGTCAAGCTAAGATGGAAGAGTTGATTAATGAAGGGCGAACATTTATTATCGTTAGTCATAGCCTAGAAACTCTAAAAAAATATGCAAATAAAGTTATATGGATTGAAAAAGGCGATTTAAAAGCTTTTGGAAACCCTACTGAAGTGATAGATAGCTACCTAGCTAAGGATTAGGTGGAATATGAAACTAAATTTTTAGTCTTAACTAGTTAATAGAGAATTGTGGATCATAAAGTTTGCCATATTACCACAGTGCACTCGCAGAAAGACGTCAGAATATTTTATAAAGAATGTTGCTCGCTGTCCAAGAACGGATATGGTGTTACTTTACTTGTTGCAAACGGTAAGTCAGAAATTTACAATGAGGTACAAATTATAGGAGTTGTTGTGCCCGTGACTTCAAGACTAGAACGAATAAGAAAAACATCAATTGCATTATATCAAGAAGCCATAAAGATTAATGCAAGTATTTATCATTTCCATGATCCAGAATTTTTACCATTTGCCTTAAAATTAACCAAGTTAGGAAAAAGGGTGATTTACGATGTGCACGAGGATGTACCGCGTCAAATACTCGCTAAGTTTTGGATACCAAAGTTACTACGTAAATTAACCTCAAGAATATTTGAAAAATACGAAAATTATGTTGCTTCAAGATTAACAGGAATAATAGCTGCTACACCATTCATTCGAGATAGATTCGTTATGGTCAACCCAAGAACAATTGACATTAATAATTATCCAATAATAAAAGAGTATAACCCAAATCTTTACACTAGAGATAAAGAAAGATCGGTTTGTTATGTCGGAGGCTTAAATGAAAATAGAGGAATATCAACGATAATTAATGCGGTTAATAAAACAGATGTTAGGCTTAATTTAGCAGGCGAATATGATCCTGAATCTTATAAATTAGCTTTAGAGAAGCTAAATGGCTGGAAAAATGTTAAAGAATATGGATTTGTCAACCCAACAGAAGTTAGAGATATACTAATTCGTTCAATTGCAGGTTTAGTTACCTTGAAACCATTAGTAAATTATTTAGATTCTCTTCCCGTTAAAATGTTCGAATATATGGAAGTAGGTATTCCGATAATTGCATCTAATTTCCCTTACTGGAGATCAATTTTGGAGGAGTGCAATTGTGGCATATGTGTCGATCCTCAAAACGAAGAAGAAATAAGAAGTGTAATTCTCGAAATGGTTAATAATCCAGAAAAGTCAGAGAAAATGGGTAGGAATGGACGAGTTGCGATTGAACAAAAGTATAATTGGCGAATAGAAGAGACCAAATTGCTGTCATTCTATGATAAAATACTAAATGATTAAAGTTTCGATTATTATACCGTGCAGAAATGAGAAGGATTATATCGCAAGGTGTATCGATTCTATTCTAGCACAAGATTACCCTCGCGAATATTTGGATGTGATTATATGTGATGGTTGCAGTGATGATGGTACAGTGGCAATTGTGAAGGAATATTGTAACCAACATGGCAGTGTGCAGATGTTGGTTAATGAGCACAAGATAACTCCATATGCGTTGAATATTGGACTAAAAAAGTCAAAGGCTGATGTAAAGATAATCTTAGGTGCTCATTCAGAAATTCATTCAGACTATGTCAGTAAATGCATTGCTTGTTTTGACTTGTCGCCAGATATTGGTTGTGTTGGAGGGGTGCTGAATAATGTATATAACAGTAAAACAGCCAAAATAATTGGTTCAGCAATGTCTTCACCATTCGGTGTTGGAGGTGCCCATTTTCGTACTGGAGCTAAAAATGGATATGTTGATACTGTAGCCTTTGGAGCTTATAAAAAAGAAGTATTCGAATCAATTGGATACTTCGATGAAGATTTGATAAGAAATCAGGATGATGAATTTAATTTTCGACTTTTAAAATCCGGAAGGACTATCTATTTGTCAAATACTATTAGAGCTAATTATTATGTACGCGCTTCATATCGTAAACTGGTTAAACAGTATTATCAATATGGTTACTGGAAAGTGTTTGTAAATAAGAAGCACAGGGTCATAACTTCAATGCGACAACTTATTCCATTTGTTTTTGTGCTGTTTTTATTTTCTCTTCCTTTTTTTGTCTACTTCAAAATCCCAGAAATATTTGGAGCTATTTTGCTTTTTTATGGAACTTTGGGTATTTACTCTGCAAAAAAAGTAGCAAGCTCATTTTTAAATATTCCGTCAATCGTGTTTACTTTTTTTATACTTCATTTTTCATATGGACTTGGCTATCTAGAGGGTGTTTTTAATTTTTTACTTCTTGGAAGAAATCCAAAAAAGTCTAGTACAATCAGCAGTAGGTAATGTCAAAACAACTAACCAACAAAATAGACTGGTATTTATCCATTTTTTTGATTGGTATTTCTTCTTTATCTTATCTCATACTCCTTTGGGCATGTTTTCGTGGTGTTGAATTAACCGATGAAAGCTTTTATTTAATTGGTTATCAGTCGGGTAAGGGTGGTATATTATTTCCGTCATTGTTTTGCGAGCTTTATGACGCAATTTTCGGATGGTTAGAAATTTCTCTTGCTGAGGTTAGAATTTTAAGAATTGTTTTGACGATTAGCTCTTGTTTTTTGCTATGGTGGGGTGTCTCAGAAAAGTTAATGGTTACATCAATCTCCAACCCTATAAAGTGGCTCATCTTAGCAACGATACTTAGTGGTTCTGTGGTTGGATTTACTTGGGGACCTATGGCAATATCATATAATTCCTTGGTCTCGGTTTTTCTCAATGGAATTGTTGGCTTAGCGCTTATCTACAGCAATACTAAGACTATTAGAGCGAAGTCTGCTATCGAATTTTTGATGGGAGTATTACTTACTTTTATGTGGATGGTGAAATTTAGTAGCGTAGTTCTTATAATACCTTTTGTCGGCTGTTATTGGCTAATTGAGAATGAATTCAGGATTCCTAAAATAGTTTCATCCTTAAGATTCCTATTTTGGGTTTTGTTGGGTTGCGCTATTGCATTTTTAATAGTTTTTAATGGTTTTGAGGAGTCTTTTGAATCAATCAAAACTTTGCACCTAACAATCTCTGAAAAAATGGGTTCTAGTTATAGTCAATCAAATTTGCTTGAAAATTATGTTAAGGATGTAGTAAGATTATTGGTAAATAATTGGCTTTCATTATTGGTGATTTTCATACTAGGGCTATTGTATTTAGTAATAAAGAATTGGCGCAGTTACATAGTTTGGTTGGGTTTCATTTTAATAGGAATTTTTACCTTTTTGCAGGAATTGTGGATGGGGGGAGCTAGCAGAAAGTATGAAATATTTACATTTTATTTCCTTTTTCTCATTGGGGCATTATTTGTTGGTAATTTGAGAAAAATGAAAGAAGATAAACTATTTCTAGCAATTTTTTTAGCCTTTATTCCTTTAGCTGGGGCTTTGGGGTCGAGTAATGGTCTTACAGTACAGGTTTTGTTTTATATGCCTTTCTACCTGTTAGCTATAATCATATTATTACAACGGGTTGAATATAGATGGCCACGTTTTTTATTAACTACCTTACTCTTGACTATTGCATGTATACAAGGAATAACAGGAAGTGTATTAGATTCTTACAGGCAATGCGAAAGTCTTCTTACAAAAGATATAGCATTGGAAAGTGAAGGATTGTTCAAATACCAGTTCGTTGGAAAGGATTTAAGTGTATTAAATGATCAACTTAAGTCATTAAGGCGTCATAAAGCTAATTACGTTTTTACATTTCGGCACCAAATTGGGGTTACCATTCTTTTGGATAAAATGCCCTATACAACTGATTGGTTCAACGAAAATTACCCTGATGAAATTTGCAGAATAATTAGTAAAAGAGATCCTATTGATGAATCAGATTTGTTGTTAATAATTCCAGAAGGGATAAATAACCTTGAAATGGTTTCAAAATGTCTCAGTTCAAATGGAATTCGTTTTCCTTCGGCTTACGAACAGATTAAAGAAATTGAATATTATAATTGTGCGAGCAGGTCTATAATCAAGCTGGTGGTATACGAATTCAAGAGCGTTAATTAACTTTTTTAAGTTTCTTTGCATTAGAAATTCACTAAAAAAAATATTAGAAATAATTTAAATTAGCCCCATTGACTAGATATAAAATATTAACCGTAGTAGGGGCAAGGCCGCAATTTGTTAAAGCAGCAGCATTGAGTAGGGCGCTTGCTAAATACTCAAATATTAAAGAGATAATAGTGCATACCGGACAGCATTTTGATGAAAATATGAGTGACGTATTTTTCGAAGAAATGCAAATACCCAAACCGAAATATAACCTTGACGTGAATAGTGTCGGACATGGTGCGATGACGGGGAGAATGTTGGAAGGGATCGAAAAATTAATTATTGATGAGAAAATCGACTTGGTATTGGTATATGGAGATACTAATTCCACTATCGCTGGGGCATTGGCAGCTAAAAAGTTGCATGTTAAGATAGCGCATGTTGAGGCAGGTTTACGAAGTTTTAATATGGAAATGCCAGAAGAAATTAATCGAATCTTAACAGATAGAATTTCAGATGTGTTGTATTGTCCAACGGATACCGCAGTTAATAATTTGCAGAATGAAGGCTATAATAATTTCGATTGTAAAATCGAGAAATGCGGTGACGTAATGCAAGACGCTTCATATTTTTATGCAAAATCGTCTGAAAAGAGATCTACTGTAATAGAACGGTTAGAGCATGAGAGTTTTATCTTATGTACAATGCATAGAGCAGAAAATACAGATGATATCAATCGCTTAACAGCGATAGTAAATGCATTGAACCAAATTAATACTGTTACACCAATTGTTTTACCCATTCATCCTCGGACAAAAAAAATCATTGAAAAGAGTAATCTAAATCTTAAGGTTACTATCATTGACCCTGTCGGGTATTTTGACATGATTGAACTGCTAAAGCATTGCAAACTAGTAATGACGGATAGCGGGGGATTACAGAAGGAAGCTTTTTTCTTTAAAAAGAATTGCGTCACTATGCGCGACCAAACAGAATGGGTAGAATTAATTGAAAATAACGTGAATGTTTTGGTTGGTGCTAATAAGGATAAAATCATCAATGGATATGCGCACATGATGAAAGCCCAAAGCAATTTTGAAATAGATTTATATGGAAATGGTCATGCCGCGGAAAAAATTGCCTTATCTATTAGTAAAATGAGTTAATGCCGCAACAAGCAAAACATGCACAAATACAGTTCTACCTATTTGGGGCTTTAGTTTTTGCGCTTCCGGTTTATTATCCTTCTTCATCATTAATTTTAATATTACTGACATTTAATTTTTTAGCTAGTGGCAATTGGGCCGAAAAATGGGCAAGATTAGTCGCTAGTAAATTAAGTTGGGTTTTTCTATTCTGTTATTTTGTTTTAATGCTGGGCTTGGCTATTACAAATAACAAATCAGTTGGTTATTTTGACATGGAAACTAAACTTCCCCTGCTGGTTGCTCCCTTGGTGATTTTAACGACTCGGTTTACCGTTATTCAAATGAGAACCCTCGGAAAATTATTTATAGCTGGCAGCTTCGTTTCTATGCTATTGTTTTTATTACTATCAGTCTATAATTTTCTTCTTTCGGGTGATTATAATACCTTTTTTTATGCAAAACTTTCAAATTGGATTCACCCAGGATATTATTCTATTTACCTCAATTTTGTACTGGCCATTTTGGTGAGGTATTTAACACTGAATTGGTTAGAAATATCAACACAGAAAAAGCTAATTATAGGCGCATTAATAGGTTTTGTTGCGGTTTTTGTTTTTATGTTGCTAGCTAAGGTAGGTATGTTAATCCTATTTGGAATCATGTTTTGGGGCTTGGCTTACCTAACTATAAAACATAAAAGATGGAAAGTTTCTGTTGTTTTTTTAATCTTAATATTTGGTTTGAATACAATGATTCTTTTGATTAACGATCTTCCTAAGAGAAGACTTGAGGCATTCTATACCGAATTAATCCGATCCGATAATAGTAGTATAGCTAATTCATCTAATCGATCTGTTTTGTGGCAAGCTTCCCTTGGTGTTATCGAGAAAAATTGGTTGACTGGCGTTGGAGCAGGCGATGGCATTGATGAACTCGTAAAGGAATATGATAGGCGAGGTATGGAAAAAGCAGCTCGTAAGAGGCTAAATTCACACAATCAACTAATTCAATCTCTATTAGACAGCGGAATATTTGGTGGAATAGCAACATTACTGTTATTTCTTATTCCGGCTTGGCAGAGTGTAAAAATTAAAAATACGCTTAATTTAATGTTTCTGTTTTCCTTCGGAACATTTTGTATTGTCGAGTCAGCTTTTGAAACTCAAGCGGGAATCGTTTTTTTTACCTGCATTAGTCTTCTTTTTTATGAGCATCCAATTAAAATAAAAGATGCATTAAAAGAAAATAAAGATAATTTTACAAGATGATTCCTTTTTCACCACCTCGTGTTGACCAAAAAATAATTGACGAAGTAGTTGATACACTTCAGTCTGGATGGTGGACCACTGGGCCAAAAACAAAACGATTCGAAAAGGAGTTAACTAAATATTGCGGAAATAGAACTACCGTTGCAGTAAGTTCAGCAACAGCAGGACTAGAACTAATGCTCCGCTGGTTCGGAGTTAAAGAAGGAGATGAGGTTATTATCCCCGCCTATACCTATTCTGCGACAGCAAATGTAGTCTGTCATTTGGGCGCAATTCCTGTAATGGTAGATACTCAGGATGATTTTAATATTTCTCCGAAAGAAATTGCAAAATTTATTACTATCAAAACAAAGGTTATTATACCTGTTGATATTGCAGGATTTCCTTGTGATTACGATGAAATAAAACAAATAATAGAAGAGCAAAAAGATAAGTTTGTACCAAGCGGCCCAGAACAACTAAAACTAGGAAGAATACTATTGTTGGCTGATGCCGCCCACTCTGTTGGTGCGAAGTATAAAGGCTCAATGTCTGGATCAATTGCAGATGTGTCCGTATTCTCTTTTCATGCAGTAAAGAACCTTGCCACGGCAGAAGGAGGAGCCATTGCGATAAATTTGCCAGAACAATTTAATAGAAAAGAAATCTACAATTACCTGTGCATGCTATCTCTTCACGGTCAGAGTAAAGATGCGCTCGCTAAAACGAAAAAAGGTAGCTGGCGTTATGATATTATTGAACCGGGGTATAAATGCAACATGACCGATATTCAAGCATCTATTGGCCTAGTAGAACTTGAGCGATATGAAGAAGACACAGTAAAAAGACGAAAAGAAATATTTGACAGGTATTCGGTCGCATTATCTAAATATGCATGGGCAGATATTCCTATTGCAGAAACGGAAGAAAAACAATCATCTTATCATATTTATATGCTACGTCTAAACAATTTTGTTGAGTTGCAGCGAGATCAGGTGATTCACGAAATATTTGCTAAAGATGTTGCTGTTAATGTTCATTTTCAGCCATTACCTCTTTTAACAGCTTATAAAAACAGGGAATATAAAATGGAAGATTATCCTAGGTCATTTGATAATTATCAACGCGAGATTACTTTACCATTATATTATTCGTTGACAAATGAACAAGTTGACCAGGTTATTAAAGTCGTTATTGCCAGTGTTGAAAACGTATTGAATTCATAAACTTGCTTAAGAGACTTTTTGATATTATATTTTCTCTTATTGTATTACTCACTTTTTTGCCTTTATTTATTGTTATCGCTGTTCTCATTATAGTTGATTCCAAAGGAGGTGTTTTCTTCAAACAAATTCGTGTCGGAAAAAACAATGTCGATTTTTTCCTTTATAAATTTCGTACAATGTCATTAGGATCAGATAAGAAAGGAGAAATTACCATTGGCAATAACGATAGTAGAATTACAAAAGTAGGATCGGTATTACGGAAGTATAAGTTAGATGAATTTCCTCAGCTCCTTAATATACTAAATGGAGAAATGAGTATTGTTGGTCCCCGGCCAGAAGTGCGAAAATATGTTGAAATTTATACAAAAGAACAGCTTAATGTATTGTCGGTTAAACCAGGGTTAACTGATTATGCCTCTTTGGAATATATTAACGAGAGCGAAATATTAGGCAATTCTGAAGACCCAAATCAAACTTATATTAATGAAGTAATGCCTATTAAATTGGAGCTAAACCTTAAATATATTTCGAATATTAGTTTTATTACAGATCTCAGTCTTATTTTTAAAACCATTATCCGAATTCTAGCGAAATAATTGTCTATAATTTTTCTAATTTTTTTATTGTCTTTTTTGCTCTCGATTTAATTGCTGCACTGCCATAAGGCAATAGTTCGGTTATTACTATTTTTAGCTCGTTTTTAAGATCCGGTTCCTTTTTAGATATGTTTAAAAGTATAGTCATTGAGAATACCCTAGTGGCAATTGGTTCACTTTCAGATTGCAGATATTTAAAGCATTTAACTGCAAGTAAGCCCATCAGAGCTTCAGGCACATCAATATTTCCAAGAATTCGTAAGGTATTTCGTTTAACTGCATCATGAGCGTTAGGATTCAGCATGTCGATCATTTTACCTAGATATGGGTAAACCAAATTATAGTCTGCAACAGCAACATGTGCCAAAGCCCAAGATGCTCTTTGAGCAACTATACAGGGACCATCAAAATAGGTCTGTATTAATTCAGCAAATCTTTCTTTGTCGTTGCCAACATAATTGGCAATTTTGAGTACTTGTTTTTTTGAGTGCTCTTCTAATATTGCAGCTCTTATATTCATGCAACGAAATAACAAAAATAGAATCTATTATATCTACTTTGGACTAGTGTTTTGTTTGGTTTTTATGTTCACTTTATTCGGATGTAAAAAACCAACCCAGTTTTCAGATTTCGAAACTATTCAAATTCAGAGTGACATCACTTTAAGAAAGGTGTTGTTTATTTCAGAAGATATCGGTTTTGCAGCAGGAGGTAAGCGGTTTGAGCATGGATACCTATATAAGACAAATAATGGCGGTGATACGTGGGAATTAAAACACGATGTAGTTGATTATAATCTTTATGAAGTCTTTTTTATTGATAGTATAAATGGGGTTTTACTAGGGGAATCAATGCGGTATTATTATACCAAAGATGGAGGAGATACTTGGATTCGTAAATATATGTGGCCTAACCTACCTTATTTCCAAAAGGATATGTCTGACTTTAAAAAGGTTATTCAGTACAATGATAGCACGTTATTGATGGTTTGTGGTGATGATTATAATGAAGGTCTTGTTTTTAAAATTTCAACTGACCACAAAACTTGGACTTTTGAAGAGAAGGAGCACGAGTTGAAGGGGATTACTAAATTTAACAAAGCTGTATTTGTTTCCGGTTTTGGTTATATAGGAGAGTATAGTTTCGATACTGATTCAGTTTACCAAATGGAGCAACATGGAGATTTTTATGTTGATATTCATGCGTTTTCTGAAACAGATCTATTAATGGCAGGAAACGGAGGTAAGTTTTACCAATCAAAAGATAGAGGAGCAAGTTGGAAAGTAGTTGAACGAAAATCTAGATTAAACACCAAACGCTGGATAATAAATGAAATGCTGTTTGTTAATTCCAACGAAGGAATTTGTGTTGGAGACTATGGATTGGTCCTTTATAGTTCAGATAAGGGGGAAAATTGGAAAGAATTTCGTTTAGCAAATGATATAATGCTTTATTCTGTTTCCGAAAAAAACGGGAATTTGTTTGTAACTTCTGATGAGGGAAGAATAATAAAAATTGCCATGGAAAAGTTGAGGTAATAAAAAAGGGCAAGCTACTTACATCGCACCGCTACAACCAAATACCCTTGCTACCTTCCAGTCCTGGGGGAGTTCATTGGGAGCTGGTCGTATAAGACTTGCCCAACTGCAAAAGTAGTAAACAAAACTCCTTTTCCAAGAAGCAAGTAGAAAAATATTAAAGCTAAAATAACTGATTAAGCTTGGATAACTCCTACATTATATTGTTTTGTGATTGGAGCCTGGTTAGCTGCTTCAATACCCATAGAGATTACTTTTCGAGTTTCAAGTGGGTCAATTATGGCATCGAGCCATAGTCGTGAAGCTGCATAGTATGGAGATGTTTGGTCGTTATACTTATCGTTAATTTCTTTTAGTAGTTTGCTCTCAGCTTCTTTTGTTATTTTTTCTCCTTTACTTTTAAGGGCAGCTACCTGAATCTGTAATAAAACTTTGGCAGCTTGCGCCCCTCCCATTACGGCAACATTAGCTGTTGGCCATCCAACAATTAGACGAGGATCATATGCTTTTCCGCACATTGCATAATTCCCCGCACCATAAGAATTACCTATTATTATTGTGAACTTAGGTACTACAGAATTACTCATTGCAGCTACCATTTTGGCACCATCTTTTATTATGCCACCCTGTTCTGATCGAGATCCTACCATAAAACCAGTTACATCTTGTAAAAATACAAGTGGTATTTTCTTTTGGTTACAGTTCATAATGAAACGAGCACTTTTATCTGCAGAATCGGAATAGATAACTCCACCAAACTGCATTTCTCCTTTTTTAGATTTAACTAATTCTCTATTGTTTGCTACAATTCCGACAGCCCAGCCATCTATTCGTGCATATCCACAAATAATAGATTGACCATACTTTTCTTTGTATTCCTCGAAATCAGACCCATCAACCAAACGTTCGATAATTGCTCTTGTATTGTATGGTTTTGCTCTATTTCTAGGAAGAATGCCGTAAATTTCCTGAGGGTCTTCTTTAGGAAGCGCAGGTTTCTTTCTATTAAAGCCCGCCGTATCAAAATCACCTATCTTGTCAACTATATTTTTAATTTTATCTAAGCACGCAGAATCATTTTTGCACTTGTAATCGGTAACGCCAGATATTTCACAATGAGTAGTCGCACCGCCTAATGTTTCGTTATCTATATCTTCTCCAATTGCCGCTTTAACTAAGTAGGACCCCGCCAAAAATATAGAGCCAGTACCTTCAACTATTAGGGCTTCGTCTGACATTATTGGAAGATAAGCACCGCCGGCCACACAACTACCCATAATAGCTGATATTTGAGTAATTCCCATTGACGACATAATTGCATTATTTCTAAAAATTCGTCCAAAATGTTCTTTATCCGGAAAAATTTCATCTTGCAGCGGGAGAAATACACCGGCGCTATCAACTAAATAAATAATTGGCAACCGGTTTTCCATCGCAATTTCTTGAGCTCGTAAATTCTTTTTACCAGTAATTGGGAACCATGCACCGGCCTTAACAGTTGCATCATTTGCAACAATCATGCACTGTTTTTCACTAACATACCCAATTCCAGTAACTACTCCACCAGACGGGCAGCCTCCATATTCTTTATACATTCCTTCTCCGGCAAAAGCGCCTAGTTCTAAGAATTCTGATTCCTCATCAATTAGATATTCTATGCGTTCATGGGCTGTCATTTTCCCACTAGAGTGAAGCTTTTCTATTTTCTTAAGTCCTCCACCAAGATGTACTTTATCTAATTTCTGATTCATATCAGAAATTAACAACTTCATCGCATCTTCATTTTTGTTAAACTCTAACTTCATATTTTTATTTGCATTTACTGCCATAGTATTCATTATTAAGGGATGCCAAATGTAATACAAAATCGTTTTTCGATATACGTTGAGAATTTTGACTTATGTATCGTATTATTTCTATATTAGCAAACTTGACATTGACACGAGGTTAATTGTCAATCAATAATTAATAATAAGTTGCAATAGCAACATTAGAAACAAAAGTAGACTATGGGAAGGCCTCCAACTAAACCGAAACAACTAAGAGACGGATGGTATATTGAAGTTCGTAATAAAGGAGCTGGTTCGGGTATTAAAATTGTTCGAGAATCTAAGGAACAAATGATGATGGCCGTTGAAGAGTACAGAAGAACTAAGCAGGTAATTATTCTTGGCGAATCAAAAAATGCTAAATTCTTAAGTAAGGCAAAACATATCGATAAGGATAAATAATTTTTTTATGGCTGAAAACCTCTGTCTTGATTGCCAAAATCCTTTAATGGGCAGGGTTGACAAAAAGTTTTGTAACGACATTTGTCGTAATAATTATAATAATCTGCAAAACCGTGTCAGCAATAATCTTGTTAGAAATGTGAATGGCATTTTGAGAAGGAATAGGCGCGTATTACAAAAGCTAGTTCCAGAAGATAAACGTAAAGTTAAAAAGTCAACTCTAGACATTGAAGGCTTTAATTTCCAGTACTTTACGAATACCTATAAAACTAAAACAGGCCAAACCTATTTTTTCTGTTATGATTATGGGTACCTACCATTAGATAAAGACTTTTTTTTGTTGGTGCATAGAAATGGCTAATATGAATGCTTTTCTTTTAAATCAATTTGAACATGCAAATTGTTATAATTGAAGGCCATATATGCATTTTAGAAAACTAGTTTAATGGAAAAGCACTTACTTAGCAAATCGACATTTATTAGAGGTCTACAATGCTTTAAGTCGTTATATCTATATAAGAATTATTACCATTTAAAAGATCCTGTTTCACCCGGACTACAGGCTGTTTTTAACAGGGGCCATAGAGTGGGTGAGTTGGCCCAGGAGCTGTTCCCGGGTGGAATAGATTGTACTCCAAGCAAACGGTTTAAATATCATGAATCTGTTGAAAAAACGCAAGAGCTAATTAACAACGGTCAAGAGGTAATTTATGAGGCGACCTTTCAGGTAGAGCGTGTTTTAATAATGTTAGACATTCTCGTTAAACGAGATGGTAAATGGTTTGCGTATGAAGTGAAAAGCTCCACCAAATTATCGGATACGTATATTACCGATGCGGCAATACAGTATTACGTAATTACCAATTCGGGATTAATATTGGAGGACATTTCAATTGTACATATTGATAACCAGTATGTACTTAAAGAAGAGCTTAAACTTGATCAGTATTTTAAAACAATTTCTGTAAAAAATCGGATACTTGAAATTCAGCCAATGCTAGATAAACAAGTAAATGAAATGAAGTCTGTTATATTTGAGCGGGACATTCCAATAAAAGAGATTGGTAAGCACTGTTTTTCACCTTACCAGTGCGATTACCTTGGTTATTGTTGGAAGGGAAAAAAAGATTTGGAAATTTTCACACTAGCTGGATTAGGAAAAGAAGGACAGGTCGATTTGTTCGAGAAAGGTATTAGAAAATTTAGTGACATATCTTCAAGTAAAAAATTATCGAAATCTCAAAAAATTCAAATAAAGGGTGAGCCAGTCTTAAAGAAAGATAATATTCAGAAGTTTCTAATGCAATTAGAATTTCCTCTTTGGTTTTTAGATTTTGAAACTGTTCAATACGCTGTTCCAAAATATAAAGGGGTAAAGCCATATCAACAAACTCCATTTCAGTATTCTCTTCACAAGTTAGAAGAAGATGGTACATTGTCTCATTCTGACTTTTTGGCTGAGCCTGGAATCGACCCTCGAGAAGCGTTCACCAAATCTTTGTTCGAAATGGTTGGGCAGGAGGGAAGTGTGGTTGTCTATAATGCCACTTTCGAGAAGATGATTATTAAACAATTATTAGAATGGTTTCCTGATAAGAAAGAAGATGCTCAGCATATGATTAAACGTGTTATAGACTTAATGAAACCGTTTCAGGCCAAAGATTATTATTTGCCAGAAATGCAGGGTTCACACTCTATAAAAGCTGTATTACCAGCATTATGTAAAGAGTTGAGTTATGAAAGCTTAACTATTCACAACGGACATATTGCTGCGATAGCATACAGCGAACTTCAGTCAAGTTCAGATATGTTTAGAATAGAGGAGATCAAACAAAATTTACTAGAATACTGTAAGCTGGATACACTAGCTATGGTGAAGATTTATGAAAAGCTAATTGAGATTACTCAACCTCGTTAGCCTCCATGCCATGAAACACGTTTAGCACGTCTTCATCTTCTTCAATTTTTTCAAGTAGTTTATCGACATCTTCCTCTTGCTCAACCGATAGCTTTTTAAGGACTTGGGGAATTCGCTCAAAGCCTGATGATAATATTTCCACCCCCTTTTCTTCTATAGCCTTTTGTATCTCTCCAAAGCTTGAAAATGGTCCGTAAATGTGAATACCGTCTTCATCTTCAAAAACCTCTTCGGCTCCGTAATCGATAAATTCAAATTCAACTTCTTCAATATCTAGGTTTCCTTTTTCGATTCTGAAGTTACAGGTATGGTCGAACATAAATTCAACAGAACCGGATGTACCCATATTACCATGACATTTATTAAAGTAACTACGGATATTGGCAACAGTTCTATTATTATTATCAGTAGCCGTTTCAACTAAGATTGGTATGCCATGAGGTGCATAGCCTTCAAACAAAACTTCTTTGTAATTAGAGGTGTCTTTGTCGCTGGCCTTTTTTATTGCTCGTTCAACATTCTCCTTAGGCATGTTTTCAGTCTTACAAGTCTGAATTATCGCACGCAAACGGGAATTGTTATCTGGGTCTGGTCCACCTTCTTTAACCGCGATAACAATCTCACGACCAAGTTTTGTAAAGGTTTTGGCCATTTTTGACCAACGTTTCATTTTACGTGCTTTCCTAAACTCAAATGCTCTGCCCATTTCTATTTTGTTTCAACACCAACAAATCTAATTAGAAACCTAAAGACAGCAAAAAAAAGTATTTAAAGTTGATAGAAAATGAGGTTTCGAATCTCAGCAGTGTTTAGTGTTCTTAGTTTAAAAGAATTATTATTTTTTTGATAATTCACTGCATTTTCAATTAGCGTACTAAATATTTAATCTGCGAGAAGAGCACTTGACAAAATGAACGGTAATGTTTTTAAGCTAGAGTAGACTGGTTCTAAACTATTTTATCTCCTATAATGCCCACCAAAAACCCCAGAATAGCTCCTAATGAAGTTAAATAGTTCTTATTTAATTTACTCTCAGGAATAATGTCTTGAATGAGCAAATACAAAATGCCTCCACTTGCGAATATCATCAAGTGTGCAGTTAAAGCCGGATAATCGCTTAAAACGTAATGCCCAATTAATGCCCCAATAATTCCAATAAAACTTAAAAAAAAGAACATTGTTAATGTCTTATTCACTGTGAATCCGCTCTGAATCAAATCTCTAAATGAGTTAAATGCTTCTGGTAAGTTTTGAAGACCAATGAATACAGCTAAAAGTATTGCCATGTCTGGTTCAATCGCAAAGACTGCACCCAAAGCTATGGATTCAGGAATGAAGTCCATTAGCATTGCCAAAACGGTTGCAGTTTTACCACCTTTTTTTGCCAAATATTGGTCTATCAGCATAAATAAAATTGCTCCGAGTAGAAATGAAAAAACGATAGGTAGCAATTCTAATACTTCCATCCCTTTTGGGATGAGAACTAACGCCAACGCTGACAACATAATACCTGAGCCAAAAGACATCAGAGTATGAATAATTTCTTGTTTTAGAGGAGTTTCATTTACACGTTGATTAAAATAATTAGCTAATATACCTCCTATAAAAACAGTTATTCCTGCAAATCCAGAAAATAGTATTAGTTGTGTCAACATTTCTTAAAAATAATAGTTCAATTAATTTATGAGCTAGGGGCTATAAATGTCGACTACAAAGTAGCCTAAAAAGATGAAACATACAATTCTAAAATTTAATAAAATTTTTTTCAAGGTGCAACACCTTGCATTAAAATTCCACAGAGCCAAGCGCCATAGGTGCCTAAAGCATAGCCCATAACAGCTAATAGAACACCAACAGGAGCCAAAGACGGGTGAAAAGCGGCAGCAACAACGGGGGCAGATGCTGCACCACCTATGTTTGCTTTGCTGCCTACAGCTAAAAAGAAATAAGGAGCCTTAATTAACTTGGCCATTATTACCAATAAAAATACATGAATAATCATCCAAATTACTCCCACAATAACAATTTGCCAGTGTTCAATTATTTCAACAAAATTCATTTTCATGCCAATAGTAGCAACAAGAAAGTAAATAAAAACGCTACCCATTCTTGATGCTCCAACACCTTCATATTGTCTAGCCTTTGTAAATGAAAGTATTAAACCAAAAGTCGTAGCCATAATGATTAACCAGAAGAATTTACTGGTTAATGAGAATTTTTGAAGGCCAGGAGCGTTACTTTCAATCCAAGGAGCAACATTATCGGCAATTAAGTGAGCAAGTCCTGTAAAAGCAAGCCCAAGTCCCAATATTACAAACAAATCGTTCATGGTTGGTATTTTTGCAATTTTTTTAGAGAAGGTTTCCATTTTTGCTTTTAATGCATTAACGGAAGTATTATCGGCTTTAAAAAATTTATTG
>CAJQPE010000038.1 GCA_905480125.1 uncultured Flavobacteriales bacterium
CATTAACAGGAATCACAATATCTGTTGTGCCACAAAACGTAGTTCCCGTGACTGTATACTCAATAAAGTCTGTTGCCAAGGCAACGGGATTCGGAGATAAAGTACTTGACAAACCAGTAGCAGGAACCCAGCTATAAGTTGTTGCACCTGACACATTAAGAGTAACTGTATCTCCTGGACAAATTGTATCAACTGGAGTTGATTCTAAATCAGGTATTTCTGTTACAGTGATTGAAAGAAAACTGGTGTCAGAAACAATACATGATGCGGGGTCATTCACAATTAACATTACAGCATAAACCCCAGTATCCTGGTATGTATGAATTGGTGAATTAGCTGAAGATGTATTGCCATCTCCAAAATCCCATAAGTAACCTGTTCCGCCAGTACTATTATTTTGGAACAATACCCCCGAGCCTGTGCATTGATAATCTGAACTGACATCAGCAAGAGCAGAAAAACTAGATAAATCAAACTTTATTGAAGCAATATTACAATTGGAACTATTGTTGGTGTTAGACCAAGCGCCAGCAGATGTTGGAAAATCTGAGTTACCACCACAACCGCCGCAAACCGCTTGATATACAATACCATCTTTATCGAATCGGCTAGTGCCTCCATCTACATGTTCAGCACTAGTTGAACCTCCAAAAAATGATGCGTAAACCAATCCTCCTGCGTTTTCATCAAGTACCATTAAATAAAAATCGCTGCCATCTGTGGAGTTTTGAAAAGCATCTGAGGTAAGGGGAAGCCCGGCCGTTGTGCTTGCCCCTGCTGATCCACCAAATTGATTAGTTGTACCTCCCCAGCCAGAAATGTAAATATGATCGCACTCGTTTACCAAAAAAGCAGAAAGAGAAATATCAATAGCCCCTGAACCTCTTCCTACAACCGTAGAAAACAAAGTTGAATTAAGGTTTGGACTCATTTTGTGAATAAACTGTCCGCTATTCGGATTCGAATAAACTCCTGCTGGCGTAACAGAATAAGTACCCTCCGTTTGTCCACTGATATACACATCTTGATTTGCATCTAGTTGAACGAAATGGCTTTGGTCGTATGCAGAAGTTCCTATAAATGTAGATGCTAATATAGAGGTTCCCTCTGAATTTAACTTAGTGACGTATCCATCCGTTATTCCTTGGAAACTTGAATTCAGCACCCCAGCAGTAGTTGGGAAATTTGAACTTTGTGTGCCCCCCACAACATATAAATCGCCTGCATTATTTATTTGTATTCCATATCCAGCATCAAAACCTATACCGCCCAAATAAGTAGACCAAATCATCGATGATAGGTCAGAAGACATCTTGAACACAACTGCATCTTGATCACCACCTGAAGAAGTTTGCGTCCCTCCTCCAAACATCGGAAAATCGTTTGAGTGTGTACTTGTCGATACAATATAATTGTTCGATGCATCCACAGTTACATCACCTCTATAATTATCCCCGTAATTGTATACTAATGCCGATCCAATATTCAATCCATCATTTAGTGAACCCCCTATAAAAGTTGAACACACCAAACCCGTGCCTGTCGAATTCAATTTTGTTAAGACAATATCAGAGCCGTTAGCATAATTAATTCCACTAGTAGTTACATTAGATCCACCATTAAAACTATTATCAAAAGCACTTCCAGAAGTAGGATAATTACCTGAGCTAGTTGTACCGAAAATAATAAGATTATCATTTCCATCAACAATTAGACTATGAGGACATTCAGTTTTATCTCCCCCAAGGTAGGTTGAATAAATAAGCGTGGAACCTCCAGGATCATACTTCGAAACTACAATATCACTTATTAAAGAACCTGCGCCACCCCATGTTGTTTGAAAAGCCCCAGATGTTGTAGGATATCCATTAGAAAAAGCTACTCCGCCCGCATATAGATGCCCAGCTTCGTCATAAGTTGCAGTATAACCCCAATTATCTGCAGTAGAACCTGAATAGCTAGCAAAAACAAGAGCGGGATCAATAATCAAATCTTTGGATTCGTCATGTCTATCAACACTGAATTTTAATTGACTTTCATCCAACTTATAGGTAGATGCAATCCTTTTGGTTTCTTGAAATGAAACAGGTCTTTTTTCAATAATATTATTGATGGATGTTGAAACTATTAAATCATTATTGACCAATTGTAACTTACTAGCTCCCTCATAAAACAATGCAATATCATTTAAATCTGCACCAGGATGAACAATAAAGTCATACTTCAAACCATTTTTTTTAGTATAAATTCTAAAGTCTATCCCTGGATAAATAGATTCATATTCGACTGCATAATATTTGGCACAATTTGCAGCCCATTTTGTGTCGTCATTTCCTAAAAAGTAGTTGTTATAATCCGGAGCTAAGCCCACGCCTTTTGCAATCGGATTCAACCCGCCTTGAAACGTAACATTATAAGAATGACAACGTATTTGAATGTCTGCGAAATAAGGTTCATATCCATGATGAACGCTATGGATACGTTCTATGTCATCGGGATGAGAAAAAACATACGTTAGTTTGTCTCGCTCTAAAAAAAGCGTACCGCCTGGTATATCGGCTCGAAACAAAATATTATCTTGCCATTGTCCTTTATTTTCGACAAACTTTACTGAGCTCTCTTGGTAGTAGTCTTCAGCAAAAGAATACACTCCCTGTAATGATAATACGAGGAAAATTAACCAATATTTTAGCGTTTCAAAATGCATGCATTTTGCACAACGAACTAATCGGAAAAAAGTTGCTTTTTATTCTACTGAATTTCAATAGATTTCAAGAATCCTAAAAATTCAATTTTAGTTAATCATTTAATGAGTTAACTTCGCCTTCTAATATTTCTGGAATGAGTGATGCTATAAAACACGAGTGCGGAATTGCGCTTTTAAGACTTAAAAAACCTCTCGATTACTACCAGAAAACATACGGAACATCTTTTTGGGCTTTAAATAAAATGTATCTCTTGATGGAGAAGCAACATAACCGTGGGCAAGATGGCGCTGGATTGGCCAACATTAAGTTTGATGTTTCGCCGGGCAGAAGATATATTAGTCGCCAACGTTCGGTAAGTTCTAAACCCATTGCAGAAATATTTGAAAAAGTAAATGCTCGGTTTAAGGAGGTTGAAATAGACAATCCTCAAAAACTAAATGATCCATATTGGCTAAAAGACAATTATGGATTTACAGGTGAGTTATTTTTAGGACATCTACGTTACGGCACTTATGGCAAGAACAGTATCGAAAACTGTCATCCTTTTCTTCGTCAGAATAATTGGATGACGAAAAATTTGGTTGTTGCAGGCAACTTCAATTTAACTAATGTTGACGAACTATTCGATCTATTAGTTGAAATTGGACAACATCCAAAACAAAAAGCGGATACCGTAACTGTACTTGAAAAAATTGGCCATTTTTTAGATGTTGAAAATGAAAATTTATTTCAAAAATATAAAGCAGAAGGGAAACATCGGCAAGAAATTTCGAAGCTGATTGCTGAGAATTTAGACCTGCAAAAAATATTAGCCAATGCTGCTGAATCTTGGGATGGAGGCTATGCGATGGCTGGGTTGACAGGCCATGGAGATGCTTTCGTGTTGAGAGACCCTAATGGTATTCGCCCCGCATTTTACTACGAAGACGATGAAATTGTAGTGGTTACATCAGAAAGACCAGTTATTCAAACAGCTTTTAATGTGCCTATTGAATCAATAAAGGAATTAACACCTGGCCATGCTCTAATCATTAAAAAAGAAGGATTTATTGGTGAAGTTAAAGTTCGCGAACCTCTAGAGAAAAAAGCTTGTTCATTCGAGCGGATTTATTTCTCAAGGGGCAGTGATCAAGACATATACGAAGAACGAAAAGAACTAGGTCGCTCTTTAGTCCCAAAGATTTTGGATTCCATTGATTATGATTTGAAAAACTCTGTTTTCTCTTTTATTCCTAATACTGCTGAAACTTCTTTTTACGGAATGGTAAAGGGATTAGACCAATACCTCAACGAAAAAAAGAAAGAGAAAATATTTAAGCATAAAAACAACCTCGAAGACGAGAAATTGTTGGAGTTGTTAAGCATGAGTCCAAGAGTTGAAAAACTTGCTATAAAAGATGCCAAACTGAGAACTTTTATCACGCAAGATGATGAACGCGATGAAATGGTGGCTCACGTATATGATATAACATATGGTACTATTAATCCTGGCGTGGATAACCTAGTAATTATTGATGACTCTATAGTTAGAGGAACCACACTTAAACAAAGTATTATTCGCATTTTAGATAGACTTGGCCCAAAGAAAATTGTGGTTGTATCTTCTGCTCCTCAAATACGATTTCCAGATTGTTATGGAATTGATATGGCTAAAATGGGTGATTTTATTGCTTTTCAAGCTGCAGTGGAACTGCTTAAAGATAAAGGACAAGAAACTTTGATTAATGAGATTTATCAAAAATCTATAGCTCAAGTTAAATTACCAAAAGAGCAAGTGATTAACTATGTAAAAGAAATTTATAAACCTTTTACTGCAGACGAAATTTCAGCAAAAATTTCAGCATTGTTAACACCTAAAGGTATTAATGCTGAAGTTGAAATCATTTACCAATCATTAGAAGGGTTGCATGCAGCTTGCCCTGGCCATAAAGGCGATTGGTATTTCTCGGGAGACTACCCCACCCCTGGTGGCAACACGGTCGCAAACAAAGCGTTTATTAATTACGTGAAAGGAAAAAACGAAAGAGCTTATTAGCAGATTTATGCTTTGATTTGACTATGATATTCTACTTTTTTATGGTTTATAAAAAGTAAAAAACGCACTATAACACTACCCATATTTTACGCCATTTATGCCTATCTTGTAATAACGGATCGAAATTATAACTGCAAAACGATAATCAACAGTAGTGTTCTCAAAATTTTTCTTATTAAAAACCCAGTTCTCTATCTTTAAACCAAACTCTCGGTTCGTTTTGATTTACAGTATAGGAAATAATATTACCATTTAATTTAAGAGCTGTATATACTTGGCGCGTGATTTCTACAAATTTGCCATCTATGTATGCTTTAACGTATCCGGTTTGGTCAACGTAAACCAGCGTTTGATTATCTACAAAATAAGCTTCAGGTATATATGTCTCAATCTCTATTACTTCCCCTTTGTAAAACATATACAAATAACCATTTTGCTCGTAGGTTAATATATCATCTTTCAAGGCATATCTCATAGGTGGATAGCTGGCTAATTCTGTAACCTCTCCATCATAAAACAAAGAAAAGGTCCCGTCCTTTCCTATCCATGCTAGCATATTTTTGCCCATCCTGTAGCTTCGAGGATATTGCGTGTCCAGTTCAATGATTTCGTCTTTGTAGTAAGTTTTGAACGTATAATCATAGCTATCAATAAACCCAACAATGTTCTCTCCTAATCTATAAGACGCATTTTCGAAATATTCTAATACGAGCTGCTTTTTTCCGTTTTGATAGTAGTACAGGTTACTTTGTTCGTCAACATAGGCAAGCGTGTTTGGTGCAACTTGATAAGCTATCGTTTTGTTGGCTCCATTTAAATTCTCTAATGTATATATCGTATCTGTAAATACTTTAAAAGCTCTGTCGTAATCATCAACGTAAGCTACGATTTTATCTGCTGATTTATAGTTTTTCATGATTGGCGACAAAACATAATTCTCTCCTTTAGAAAAAGCTTTGAGCACTCCTGAAGCTTCATAAACTACAACGCCTTTGTTTGCTGTGTACCTATCAACAAAGCCCGCTAGCTGAATTGATTCACCTTTGAAATAAACCTTGAAATTTTTCACATTGTCCTCATAGGCCAAATAGTCGTCTGAGGTTTTAACTGAAGTAATTGGGAGGTGTTCTAATTTTATTGGTCGCCCGTTATCAACAACATAAAATTTCTGTAGGTAATCGGTATATGAACTTATGTTTTGAGAAAAAGAGGAGAGAAAAGAGAAAAGAAGAAAGAGAAAAGGGATGCCAGTTTTCATAACCATACCAACGCAATAATTGAACCTAAATTACTTCTTTTTATATAAAGGGACAGTGGAGCAAGCTTCACCAAACATTAATGATTTTACAATTGGAGTTAGTTTTTTCGTTAACTCAACTAATGCAAATTCCGGGTTTGGAATATCTGAACAACCCTTAATGATTACTCTTTGATCAAGATATTCATCTAACGCAATTGAATCAACAGTATTGATGCAAATTACTTTTTCTAGTTCAATTAAATCCCCAAAAGCGATATGAGTGGCAAAAGGTTCTAACGAAACCGTAAGTAACATATAAGCCCAGCTTGGAATGATGGCATCTGCTGAACATTGAATTGCAACGCATTTATCTTGGCACTGGCTCCAATCATTTGTAGAAACAAATTCACGAAAGTCTTTTTCCTTGAGCACTATTCCTTCCCAAAGCTGGGCTTTAATATCCAACTGGATTCGTTCATTTTTCGGATAAAACTCAGACAAATCAATATTGACAAGTTTGCTATTGGCGACTTTATTTACAATCTCGTCAGCCATTACATCATCCCTAGTTCCAATAATGCTTCTTCGCTCATCATATCTTTCTCCCAGGCTGGTTCAAAAGTTAGCTCAATTTCTGCAGATTTAACTGCTTCAATTCCCGCAACTTTATCCTTAACTTCTTGGGGCAATGATTCTGCTACAGGACATGATGGAGATGTTAATGTCATAAGAATTTGAACATTAGATTCGTCATCAATTTTAATTTCATAAATCAATCCCATCTCGAAAACATCAACTGGAATTTCAGGATCATAAACGGTTTTTATAACCTCAATAATTGCATCCTCTAATTGTTTTTTTTTCATTCAATATTTAAAACTAAACATTAACCATTTGCTTTTACCGAATAGGTTAAAGCATACAGCTTAATTTTTTTTATCATCGATACTAGTCCATTCGAACGAGTGGGGGATAAATGCTCTTTTAATCCAATTTCGTCTACAAAGCTCAACTGAGCACTAAGTATCTCTTTAGGTGTATGACCAGACAAAGTCCTTACCATTAAACTCACTAATCCTTTTGTAATAATGGCATCACTACCTGCCTGCAAGATTAAATTTTCACCATCCATTTCAGCATGCAACCATACTTGAGACTGGCACCCTTTTACCAAATTGGTATTCGTTTTTAAGGCATCAGAAATTGAATCTAGCTCCTTTCCAGATTCGATTATGTGCTCATATTTATCCATCCAATCATCAAAGATTGAAAACTCCTCAACTATTTCCTCTTGAATTTCTGCTATCGTCATGATAACATCGAAATAGCTTTTTTCAAAGCGTTAATAAAAACATCGACCTCTTCTTTAGTATTATAAAATGCAAACGAGGCACGAACAGTTCCCGGTATGCTTAGTCGATTCATGAGTGGTTCTGCGCAATGGTGTCCGGTTCTAACGGCAATGCCCATTCTGTCCAGAATAGTGCCAATATCATAAGGGTGAATATCATTCACTAAAAATGAAAGAACGCTTGCCTTTTCTTTTGCTGTACCTATTAATCTAATACCCTTAATAACAGAAATTTGCTCAGTAGCATATTCCAACAGTTGATGCTCTGCAATATCGATATTATTTATCCCGACTTCATTCACATAGTCTATAGCAGCTTTTAGACCAATTACTCCAGCCATATTTGGAGTACCCGCTTCAAATTTGTGCGGTAGTTCGTTATAAGTTGTCTGTTCGAATGTAACAGTCTCAATCATATCTCCTCCTCCTTGATAAGGAGGAATAGTGTTTAATAAATTCTCTTTCCCGTATAAAATACCTACTCCTGTTGGACCAAATATTTTGTGAGCAGAAAATGCATAAAAATCACAATCTAATTCTTGCACATCAACAGCTAAATGAGGAATAGCCTGCGCCCCATCTAACAATACAGGAATGCTCTTCTTCTTGGCTTCAGCTATTATTTCTTTAACTGGATTAATTGTGCCTAGTGCATTTGAAACATGACCAATAGCAACAATTTTAGTTTTTATCGAAAGAAGGTTTCTATACTCATCAAGCAATAATTCACCCGCATCATTTATCGGAATCACTTTCAATTTTGCACCACGAGCTTCGCACATCATTTGCCAAGGAACGATATTAGAGTGATGTTCTAGCGATGAAACAATTACCTCGTCACCCCCATTTATAAATTTATTTCCGAATGAGTAAGCAACTAGATTTATTGAATCGGTCGTTCCTTTAGTGAAAATAATCTCATGAGAATACTTAGCATTAATAAATCCTTGAATTGTCTTTCTAGATTCCTCGTGTTTTTCCGTTGCCTCAGCACTTAAATGATGAACGCCGCGGTGAATGTTACTATGTTCGTATTCGTAATAATGAGAAATAGCATCGATAACTTTCGATGGTTTTTGGGACGAAGCAGCATTATCAAAATAAACAAGTGGTTTTCCATAAACTTCTCTAGAAAGTATCGGAAAATCTTTTCGTACTGTTTTGATGTCAATCATTTCTTTTTCCTCAGCTAACATTAAGAAAACCGTTCATCAATTTTTGATTCAAGAATATCACGTAAAGCATCAATCTTAATATTATCCAATATTTCATTTGCAAAGGCACGAATCATCATTTTACGAGCACTCACCTCTGAAACGCCTCGTGTTTGAAGATAAAATATAGCTTCTTCATCTACTTGACCAGTAGTAGAACCATGACTGCACTTAACGTCATCAGCATAAATCTCTAACTCTGGCTTTGAATAAGCTGATGCATTATCAGTCAACAACATGTTCTTGTTTTGCTGATAGGCATTGGTCTTTTGAGCTTCTGAACGAACAAAAACTTTCCCGTTAAAAACAGCCGTTGAGGCATCATCCATAACGCCTATGTAAACCTCATTACTTTCACAATTTGGCTCTATGTGATCTACTATTGTATGATTATCAATATGCTGATTTCCTGATGTGAGATACAAACCATATAAGTTGGTTTCACACCCTTGACCTTTCACCTCTATATTGTAATTATTTCTCACCAAGCCTCCATTCAAAGTAACAGTATTGGCAGTATAGGTAGAGTTAGCCTTTTGAACTACGTCAATTTCATTTACCTGATTTGATGTTTCGCTTTGGTTTTGTAGAATGTAAGAATCTACATTAGCCCCTTCTTTGACATAGATTTCTGTTGTGGAATTTGTGAATGAGCTACCAGAAACAGTTTCATAAGAGTTAATAATTGTTACCTCAGCATTTTCTTCAACAACGAATAAATTACGTGGATTGTAAGCAGCATTTTCTGCATCAGTAAGGTTAATCATGTGAATTGGCTTATCAACTAACGAATTCTTTTGAATATTTAGATAAACACCGTTTGTATTATATACCGTATTTACTGCTGAAAAGAACTGTGACTCATGCTTAGATAAACCACCGAAGTATTGCTCAAATTGATCCACATACTCTTTTCTTGCTTTCGCAATAGGGCAAATCGTAATTCCCTTTGCCTTGGAAATGTCTGACAACTCTTCAGAGAAAAAGCCATTTACAAAAACAACTATGTAGGCTTCCAGCCCTTCGACAAGGTATCTAGATATATCACTAACATTAAAGGAGGGAGATTGGGAATAATTAGCATTTGTAATCTTACCTACCCTAGTATATTTCCAATACTCTTCTCTAGTAGTTGGAAATTCAAGGTTTTCAAGAGCTTTCAGCGCTTCTTGTTTAGCAAGACTTGAATCTTTATCTGCAGTTTTCGCTACAAAATTTGCTAAAAAAGTTTGTTTCTTATCTTCTAACACAACACTAATTATTGAGCCATTTCTGGTTTAATCAACCAATCGTAACCTTTTTCTTCTAATTCTAATGCCAATTCCTTTGTTCCAGATTTAATAATTTTACCATCATATAAAACATGAACAAAATCTGGAATTATATAATCTAGCAATCTCTGATAGTGAGTAATAACGATAGTAGCGTTATCCAAAGATTTCAACTTATTAACTCCATTCGCTACAATCCGCAGCGCATCAATGTCTAATCCTGAATCTGTTTCATCCAGTATTGCCAATTTCGGATTAAGCATCGCCATTTGAAAAATTTCGTTACGCTTTTTTTCTCCACCAGAAAACCCTTCATTTACTGAACGACTGCTCAACTTTTTATCTAATTCTACTAATGCTTGTTTTTCTTTAAGCATCTTAAGGAAGTCTTTTGCCACCATTGGCGGTAAACCTTTGTATGCTCTTATATCATTAACTGCTGTTTTCAAAAAGTTAACATTTGAAACCCCAGGTATTTCAACAGGATATTGAAACGCAAGAAACACACCCTCAGCTGCTCTTTCTTCAGGAGCTAATTCCAAAATGTCTTTACCATTTAAGGTGATTTCTCCTAACACTTCATAATCATCTTTTCCTGCAACAACAGAAGCTAAGGTGCTTTTTCCAGAGCCATTTGGGCCCATAATGGCATGAACTTCACCTGCATTTACTTCTAAATTCAATCCTTTAAGGATTTCCGTGCCATCTACTGACGCGCTTAAATTTTTAATACTTAACATATCTTTCTATCTTCTATCCAACACTTCCTTCCAACGAAATTGCAAGCAATTTTTGAGCTTCAACAGCAAATTCCATTGGTAATTTATTTAATACATCTTTCGCATAACCATTAACAATAAGCTTGATCGCTGATTCAGTATCAATACCTCTTTGGTTACAATAAAATATTTGGTCCTCTCCAATTTTTGAAGTTGTAGCCTCGTGCTCAACTTTAGCTGACTTGTTATCAACCTCAATATATGGGAATGTATGTGCCCCACATTTGTTGCCCATCAAAAGACTATCACATTGCGAAAAATTCCTCGCATTAGTAGCGTTCTTGTTTATTTTGACCAAGCCTCGGTAACTATTTTGACTACCACCTGCCGAAACCCCTTTAGAGATAATCGTGCTCTTTGTGTTTTTCCCGAGGTGCAACATTTTTGTTCCCGTATCTGCTTGTTGGAAATTGTTCGTTACAGCCACTGAATAAAACTCTCCAACCGAGTTGTCTCCTTTTAAAATACAGCTTGGATATTTCCATGTCACAGCTGAACCTGTCTCTACTTGTGTCCAAGAAATTTTTGCGTTTTTCTCGCATAATCCTCTTTTTGTTACAAAATTGTAAATACCACCTTTTCCCTCTTTATCTCCAGGATACCAATTTTGAACGGTAGAATATTTTATCTCCGCATCATCTAATGCAATTAATTCAACAACTGCAGCGTGAAGCTGATTTTCATCGCGCATTGGAGCGGTACATCCTTCCAAATAACTAACATAACTCCCTTGATCTGCCACCACAAGAGTTCGCTCAAATTGACCAGTTTGAGCTTCGTTAATTCTAAAATAAGTTGACAATTCCATTGGGCATTTAACCCCTTTTGGAATATAGCAGAATGAGCCATCAGTAAATACAGCAGCGTTCAAGGCAGCATAATAGTTATCAGTGTATGGGACTATTGTCCCCATATATTTTTTCACCAATTCCGGGTGGTTTTGAACAGCATCACTAAATGATCCAAAGATTATTCCGAGTTTGGCTAAAGTATCTTGAAATGTAGTTTTAACCGAAACACTGTCCATCACAATATCGACAGCTACATTGGATAATTTTTTTTGCTCATCGATAGAAATGCCTAATTTATCATACATCTCTAGCAGTTCAGAATCTACCTCATCTAGACTAGACAACTGTTTCTTTGGTTTTGGCGCTGCATAGTAATAAATATCTTGAAAATTAACTTTAGGATAATTAACATGAGCCCATTCTGGTTCTTTCATTGTGAGCCACGCATTATAAGCTTTTAACCGATATTCCAACAACCAATTTGGTTCATTTTTCTTTGAAGATATCAAACGAATAATATCTTCACTTAGTCCAATCGGAGCCTTTTCCGTTTCGATGTCCGTAACAAACCCGTACTTGTACTCCTGCGTTTCAAGTTCTTTTTCTAATTGTTCTTCTGTATACTTTCCCATTCCTAGTTTTTAAGGTTTGTCCCTTTTGTGCAGCTCTTAATGTTTAAACTTTATACGCTTTAAAACCTTTTTAACTTAATAAACTTCATCATATAGCAAAGCTTTCCCCGCAGCCACAAGTTCTGTTTGCATTAGGATTTTTAAAAATAAACCCCTTACCATTTAATCCACCTTCAAAATCTAACTCGGTACCAACTAGATATAATACACTCTTTTTATCAACGACAACCTTGACTCCGTTATCTTCAAGTTCTTTATCATCATCTGTAAGTTCGTTATCAAAATTTAACTCGTACATTAAACCTGAACATCCTCCACCTTTAACACCAACTCGAATAAACGAACCATCCTTCTTGTCTTCTGCCATTAATTTAATGGCCTGATTCTTTGCATTATTTGATACCTTAATCATAAATACCTAATTTTTTATATTGCAAATTTACTAAGCAATTCGCTCAAAAACAAGGCTTATTAAGATTCATTCTAAATAAGAGAAAAATATTCTCGATTTTGTTCCTATTTTTGCAGCAAATATTGGCGTTATGTTAGAAAACAAAGAAACAAGAACGGAATTAGAAAGTTTGGGAGAATTTGCACTTATTAAGCATCTCACAAAAGGTTTTGAAACCAAAAACAAATCTACAGGTTACGGCATTGGTGATGACGCTGCTGTACTTGATTCTAATGGCAAGCAAATCCTTGTGTCAACAGATTTACTTGTTGAAAATGTACATTTCAATTTAATGTATGCTCCTTTAAAGCATCTCGGCTACAAAGCTATGGTCGTTAACCTCTCAGATATTTTAGCGATGAACGGCACGCCTGAACAAGCTACTGTTTCTATAGCTGTTTCAAGCAAGTTTTCTGTGGAAGCGCTCGAAGAACTTTACGAAGGGATGAGAGCCGCTTGCAAAACATATAATGTAGATTTAGTTGGTGGTGATACAACTTCTTCACAATCAGGTTTAATGATTAGCGTTACTGCTATTGGATATGCCGATTCAGATAAAATTACATATAGAAATAATGCACAAGAAAACGACTTAGTTTTTGTTTCTGGTGATTTAGGAAGTGCATATATCGGTCTACAATTATTAGAAAGAGAAAAACAAGTTTTTGAAGCTGCGCCTTCGGCTCAACCTGATTTAGATGGGCATGATTACGCTTTAGAAAGACAGCTTAAACCTGAATGCAGGGCAGATATAGTAAGACTTCTTGCTGAAGTCGGAGTGGTGCCTACCTCAATGATAGATGTCTCAGACGGGCTTGCCTCGGAAATTTTACACATCTGCAGTTCTTCAGGTGTTGGATGCACCATCTATGAAAACAAAATTCCAATTGATTCAACAACAGTTAACACGTGTCTTGACTTTAATATCGCACCATCAATTGCTGCCTTAAGCGGTGGAGAAGACTACGAGCTATTATTTACCATCAAACAAACTGATTACGAAAAGCTTGAAAATAATCCACTTATCACACCAATTGGCCACATCGTTGACAAAGGAACTGGTGTTAATCTCCATAGTGAATCTGGAGTTGTCACTCCCATAACCGCTCAAGGTTGGGATGGATTAAGTAACAAAGAATAACTGATTTAAAGCATATGATGCTTAAGAAGCTTATTTTAACAGTGTTGTTGCTTATAGTACTGAGCTTTATTCTTTGGCATTTCACTTACAGAGCATTCGATAGGACCTTAGATAAGGTTCATTTAAGAATCGATTCTAAGTCCTTAAAAAAACTTAATAAATTTAGGGAAATTGCAACAGAAAAAGGGGTTTTGCAAAGAAGTAAAAATGATTTTGTTAACGTAAATTTCCAATACCTTGATGATTCATGCTCTGGAAAAATAAGACTAAAAGGAGATTGGGTAGATCACTTGAAGGACAATAAGTGGTCATTTCGAGTAAAACTCAACACCAATCTATCAGATGGGCTTTCTACATTTAGTCTACAAAACCCTTCTACACGGGGATATCTTGATGGTTATGTATATCAAAAATTACTGCAGAAAAATGGTATACTTAGCAACGAAATACGATTCGTTGAAGTGTTTGTAAACAAAATATCTTGGGGGGTTTATATTCTAGAAGAACACCTATCGCAAAGAATGATGTCTGCCCAAAACAAACCAGCAGGAATAATACTGAAATTTGATGATTCCGAGTATTTTAAGGCAGCTTCACAAAAACAAAGTACTGTGGGATTAATAAAAAAAGCGAAGATAAAGACATATGGAATTGCAAAGGACAGCTCTCAAATAGAAAAAGCTAAAAAAATACTATCAAAGTATCAATTTCAGTTAGGTGATCTTTATTCTCATTTTGATCCTGCAGCAACCGGATTATACTATGCTCTGTGTGATCTAACTGTTGCCTACCATGCAATGGGATGGATAAATTTAAGGTTTTATTACAGCTTTAAAACAGAAAAAATGGAGCTCATTGGATATGATGCATATCCAGCGATAGATTGGGGGAAACCTTACCTGGGTTTTGCACTAGAAAATTTTCAGAAAAAAAAATTTGACACAAAATCATTAATATATTCCGCACTTAAAGACTCTGCTATTAAACACGAATATTATGCGGCATTAAATAAAATAACAGATAGCCTTTATATTCAAAAATTCTTTGATGAAGAAATTGAATTAATCAATTACTACGAAACCCAGATTCAAACCGAAAATTACTTTTATAACTATAATAAAAATGTAATATTCGATAACGCTCGAGCTATCCGTTCGAAACTCTCCAATTAATTATAGTTTCTACCTAAATAAAAATTAATTGCCTCCCAAGGTCAAATCTACTCCGTTAGCCATTAAATCTCTACCGCACCATAATTAGAGTTGCTCATTCTAATCAAAAATTTTACCTTGCTTTAAATTCTTATCACATTTGAAAGTCAGGATTCTTATCACATTAACTTCATTTATTTGGTGCATTAGCTTTGCGCAGCAGCCCTTATTCGAGCAATTAACAATCGAAAATGGTTTAGGATCTAACAATGTTTATGATATAGATATAACACGTAATGGAGAGGTTTGGTTAACAACTGACAATCACCTGTGTGCATTTCGAGGTCTTGGATTCTCAACCTACGAAGTAAACGATTCCAGTCTTACTGGTCTATTCCTTGATGCTAAAGGAATGATTTGGGTGTATTCATCAAATGGCAATATATATGATTTTGATGGGATAAGATTGAAAAAGGTTAGCACCGAAGCAACAGACATCTTGCAATCAAGTTTAACGAATCAAATAGTATTCGAATCTAAAAATACCTTTTGGGCATCAACTATTATTAAAGGGCAGCTAATAAAAATAGAGAATTTAAATCCTACAAAAATAGAGCTACCTGGCGAAAGCGGGTACTTTGTTAAAGAACTTAAAAATGGGGATTACATTACAGGAACTGGCATCAATCCTGAAACAAGTAATCAATTGCATGTTCTTTTTCAGGATGAAACCGTACAAATTCCTTTAACTCAAAAAGGCGTTGGAACAAAAAGTTCGTTTCTGGTATTAAATGATGGAACTTTTCTATTCTCTAAAGATTTTGAGCTCATTCATTTCGATAAAAACCATGTATTAAATAGGGTTTTCGTAGAAAAAAACATTACATCTTTATTTCAAGATTCTAAAGAACAAATCTGGATTGGCTTGTACAATGGAGGAGTCATTTGCTATCCTGATGAAACTATCTCCTCTAAAAATATGATTACATATCTCGGTGCCAATAGTATCACTTCAATTATCGAAGATTATTCGAATAACATATGGGTAGGCACTCTGAACAACGGTGTTTTTTACCTGCCGGAGCAGCAAATTGTAAAGTACTCTGCACCACAATTATTCTCTGATACCAGTTCTAAAATAGAACAGACTCTGGGCATTAAAACATTAGGCAGTTCAAATACAGCATCCGTTTCTGATTTAAGAATTATCAGCACTAGGTCCACAATTTACGATTCTATTCCTCCAACTATCTATATTAATAATTTACGTATAATGAACAGAGATACTATTATTCAGCTGAATTATGTTTTACCGTACAATCTGAACTTTTTAAACATCAATTACATTGGCTTTTCTTATAAAAACCCTGAAAATATCCAATACAAATATCGAATGATTGGAATTGATAAAAACTGGACATACACCAATAATAACTCCGTCCAATACACAACGCTTCCTCCTGGAGAATATGAATTCCTAGTGAGTTCAATGAACAAAAATGGCATCTGGAGTGAATCCAATGCTAAATTGAAATTCGAAATTACACCACCGTATTGGAAAACCTGGTGGTTCATTTTTACTATGTTAGCCTCTTTCTTTCTAATCTCTGGAGCAATACTTTTCTTATGGATTAGAAACATCAAAGAGAAACAACATGCTAAATCCGAAATTGACAAAAAAATCGCATCTGCAGAACTACAAGCACTTCGTGCACAAATGAATCCTCACTTTATGTTTAACACAGTGAGTTCTATTCAACATTACATTACGACTAACGAAACAGAATCGGCCTTGCGCTATTTATCCAAGTTCTCGAAATTAATGCGTAGGATATTAGACAACTCTAAAACAGCCACTATTACGATAAAAAATGAGGTTCAAACACTTGACCTATATCTGTCATTAGAAAGCTTAAGGTTTAAAAATAAGTTAATGTACGTTATTGATATTGATAAATCTATTGATCAAAACTATGACGAAATTCCCGCCATGCTGGTCCAGCCTTATGTGGAAAACGCAATTTTACATGGAATCAATCATAAAGAAGGGGTTGGCACAATTAACGTTTCAATAACTCGAGAAAACGAGTTCATAAAATGCATAATTTCTGATGATGGTGTTGGAAGAAAACGATCAGTAGAAATCAATAAATCCAAGAACAAAAAACATAAATCAGCCGGAATGTCAATTACTCGAGAGCGTTTGAATATTTTAAACGAAGCTCAAAAAAATGAAACTAATATTGTTATAAACGATCTTGTTGATAAAAGTGGGAATCCGGCAGGCACTAAAATAGAAATTTACATACTAACCGAAAATTAAGCCTATGAAAACCACCGCAGTAATTATAGATGACGAAGAGGGCGCAAGAGAATCACTTGCTAATATTCTAACAAGCTACGTTCCTAATGTAGAAATTCTTGGAAAAGCGGCTTCAGCTTCAGCAGGATATAAACTGATAAATGAAGTAAAACCGCAACTAATATTTCTGGATGTTGAGATGCCAAACGAAAATGCCTTCGACCTAATCGATAAATTCGATTCTGTCGATTTCGAAATCATTTTTGTTACGGCTTACGATCACTATGCCATTCAAGCAATAAAGTCATCTGCTCTAGACTATCTTCTTAAACCTATCGACATTGACGATTTACAATCTGCAGTTGACAAGGTTGGGTGCAAAATGAACCAACCTCAAAAAGATGAGCAATTTGAGCTTCTATTAGAATCTGTTAATTCAGACAAGCCACTTAAAAAAATCGCCATCCCAGAATCTGACGGATTAATGTTCGTCGATGTAAATGACATAATTCGTTGCGAATCAGATGGAAACTACACAATCATTTATTTAAAAAATGACAAGAGAATTGTTTCTTCAAAAACATTAGGCGACTACGATGAAATTCTTAAAAACAATGAGTTTTTCAGAACACATCGGTCGCATTTAATTAATCTCAAAGAAATACACAAATTCGTTAAGAGTGATGGCGGTTATATATTAATGAGCGATAAATCTGAGGTTGAAATATCACGGAGAAAAAAACAAGATTTTTTAAGCCGATTAGCGGAATTTTAAATAAACCATTTAATAATAGAACCTTACCTTTGACCTAGATTTCAACTCCATTTAGAACTAAAACAAATCTAAAATCAATTACAGCCGTAATCTTATATTGAACCAAAACTAAAAGCTATGAAAACATTTATCAGTTTAGGTAAGCTAAACCCGGTTGTATTGATGATGTTGTCAATCACCAGCTCTTTACAAGCATTTGCATGGAAAGAACCAACATCTAATAAAGGACCAGGTAGTCCTATTATTGCTGCCGGTTGCGCTCCTGCAAACACTTACACAGATTTAGACATCAATAACATAAAGATAACAATCTCCACCGGTGGTGATTTATGGTTTAATCCTAACACACAAGCTTCTTACGAAGTGCCAAAAGGCTCCGGTAGACACTCAATGTACTCGGGTGGTTTGTGGTTAGGTGGTAAAGATGTTTCTGGGCAACTAAAAGTAGCTGCATTAGTTTATCGTTCTTCCGGAGAAGATTACTGGCCAGGACCACTAAGTACAGAAAATTTCGAAATAGATCCTTCAACTTGCGCGGGATATGATAAACATTTTAGTTCAACAAGGCAAGAAGTGAAACAATTTGCGGCTTGGTATGCCTGCAGTGTTGATCCTCTATGCGATCTAGTCCTTGATTTTCCAAATTATAGTGTGCCACCAATAATAACTGATTGGCCAGCGCATGGGAGGAATTATGACCCATATAATGAAGATTTTTATTTGGCCCCTTTTCATGATGCAAATGGGGATGGCATTTATAATCCTAATGATGGGGACTATCCTGGTTATGACATTAACAGTTCTGGTGAATGTGGTGCTCGAAGAACTGACATATATGGTGATGGAAACTTATGGTGGGTGTTTAATGATAAAGGAAATGTTCATACATCTTCTGGTGGAAATTCAATTGGTATGGAGATTAGGGCACAAGCTTTTTCGTTTGCAACAAATGACGAAGTAAACAACATGACCTTTTATAATTACGAGCTAATTAATCGTTCATCGTTTACACTTACAGACACGTACTTTGGAGTTTTTGCCGATACAGATATAGGTGGTTATGAAGATGATTTTGTGGGTTGTGATGTGGTTCGGGGTCTTGGGTTTTGCTATAACGGGGATGATACAGACAATGCCGTAGGGGGTGCTGCTGCATATCCGGGAACACCTCCAGCAATTGGTATCGATTTTTTTGAAGGGCCATATCAAGATGCTGATGAAATTGACAATGCCAATGGCATAGGAGAAGGTGAAGCACTTAATGGAATTGGATACGGTGACGGAGTAATTGATAACGAGCGTTTTGGAATGAGAAGATTTTTATATTTCAACCGACAAGGTAATGGTTGTCAAACAGATCCAACATCTGGAACTGAATACTATAATTACATGAGAGGTATTTGGAGATGTGGTGCTGAAATGACATATGGAGGAACCGGATTAGGAGGCACTTTACCAGCCGATTTTATGTTTCCTGGCATCTCTGATCCATCTAACTGGGGAACTAATGGAGTTGATCCCAATTATCCTGACCCTGCAGGCTGGACTGAAGAATCTGAAAGTAACCCAGTTGGAGATAGAAGATTTGTTCAATCTGCCGGGCCTTTTACATTGTTACCTGGGGCTGTTAACGATATCACTGTTGGGGTGGTATGGGCGCAAGCAACATCTGGAGGTAATAAAGCTTCTGTAGACCTACTTATTAAAGCTGATGTAAAAACTCAAAACTTGTTCGATAATTGTTTTCAATTACTTGATGGCCCCGATGCTCCTGTATTATCGGCTCAAGAGTTAAACAGAGAAATTTTACTTTACATCGATAATCCAAAAATTTCAAATAATTACCATGAAGAGTATTCCTCCAAAGATCCAGGAATAATTGCCCCTGATTCCATTGTAATTATAGATGAGGCTAATGGTGACTCATCTTATTATACCATGACTGCTGCTGACAAGCAGGAATATGTATCTTACAAATTCCAGGGATATAAAGTTTACCAATTAAAAAACAACACCATAGATGCTTCATCTATAGGAGACATTGATAAAGCTCGACTAATCTACCAATGCGACATACGAGATGATGTTTCCAAAATAATAAACTACAATTTCGATCAAGAAATTGGAGCAACATTCGCGGAAGAAATGGTTGATGGCAACAACATTGGCATTAAGCATAGTCTTCAAATTGTAGAAGATCAATTTGCGACAGGCGATAGAAAATTAATTAATTACAAAAGCTATTGTTTTATGGCTGTAGCATACGCTTACAATAACTTTATACCGTATAATGTTAACAACCCAGAATCTCAAAAAATGCCGTATTTAGAAAGCAGAAAATCTCCTACTGGCGCTATAAGAGCTTTCTGTGTAATTCCTAGAGCTACTAAAGTTGAAAACGGGGGAACAATTCTTCAATCGCAGTTTGGAGATGGAGTCGAACTAACCAGAATTGAAGGCATAGGAAACGGGGGAAACAATCTTGAGATGAAACAAGAAAGTATCGATCAAATTATGACGGGAGAACCTTGGAAAATTGCGGAACCTACATACGAGAAATTATCTGGACCACTTTCAGTTAAAGTAATAGACCCTTTAAATGTGGTTGCAGATGCTTTTACCGTGCAGATGCAAGACAGTATAACTATTGGTGATTTAACAGATGCTTATTGGGCAATTTGGAGACAAAGCGATCCTGAAAACACAAAAATATTTTCGGCAAAAAATATTGAGAGGGGTTACGAACAGCTAATTCCTGAATGGGGTATTTCCGTTCTCGTTGAACAAACAGACGCGCCAGGCGATAATACAGATGGCACCTATGGTTTTGTAGATGCATCACTGGCTTTTGTAGATGATTCTAAGCCTTGGTTAACTGGGGTTTCCGATATAGATGGTGACTCATTATTCGATTGGATTTCAATCGGTACAGCTACAACTGATTGGTCTACATACGAAGGCTTTAGTCCTTATGAGGCCATCTTGGATGGCACATGGGCCCCGGGGAGACTGTGCTCTAAAGAATTCTGGGGACCTTTACCAGACGACTTAACTCCGCTCTCATCTTCTGTGGTAATAGATAGATTACTCGGAGACTTAACACATCTAGATGACGTGAATATAGTTTTCACTTCAGATAAATCTAAATGGACAAGATGCCCCGTTATTGAAATGGGTGGAAACCCAGCTGACAATAAAGGTGAATTAGGTACTGGCCCATCGATTACTTCTGGCACTGAAATAGCTGGAGCGATGAAAGGCAGATTAAGACAATCCCCTTCTGTAGACAAAGATGGAAACTTCTCCGCTTGGCCTTCGTCTTCAGTAGTTGGTTTAGACGAAAATGATCCTAATTATATTGCTCCATATGGTATGGGCTGGTTCCCTGGGTATGCGGTAAATATTGAAACTGGTGAGCGATTAAACATGGCGTTTGGAGAAAATTCTATGAATATATTAGAGGGTGAAAATGGCAGTGATATGATCTGGAACCCAACTGATAGAACAGTAGATAATGGCCCTTTCCAAGGAGCGCGATTGGCTGGAGAGCATTTCATCTTTGTCTTTAGGAATAATGGTGTAAGACAAAATGAAAATACTGGGTTTTTTGATGACCTCGAAGACCGAATGCCGTCATACGATTATGGTCAATTTAGTTTTGATAATTTGGCTCAATCTAATCCAGGCTCATTATTTGACACTCTTGCCATAAGAGTATATGGAGCATCGATGTGGGTTGGTTTTCCATTATTGGAGCAAGGAGCCTCTGTTCTTGAAACAGACGCTACGGTTAAATTAAGAGTTAGAAAACCGTTTACGACTTATGGCACACAAACTGCTCTTGATGTTACAGAATCGCTTACAATTGGCAACTCTTACTGGGTGAACAATGGTCCGGTTCTGCACAATGGAGACACCTTAACTAATGGTGCGTACTTTATAGCTAATTCAACTACCCTCACTTCAATAAACAATGAAACCGAGGCTTTAGTTGTGCCAACAACTAACGAAGGCCTGCCATTGTACACGTTTAGCACTCTAGGATTAGAATCGTTAGTTAATCAAGATTCTGTTGCAGAAAGCCAGCTGGGTAATATTAGAATAGTACCTAACCCTTACTACGCTTATTCTAGCTATGAAACAGACAGACTCGACAACCGAGTGAAAGTCATCAATCTACCTGAGACATGTACTATTTCTATCTACTCTGTTAACGGCACACTAATTCGGCAATTTAGCAAAGATGACCCTACGCAAACCTGGGTAGACTGGGACCTTAAAAATCATGCGTTTGTTCCTATTGCTAGTGGTGCCTATATTGTACATGTAGAAGCTCCTGAAATTGGTGAAATTGTATTGAAATGGTTTGGCGCCCTCCGTCCAACGGATTTGGATTCATTCTAATAAATGTCATTCTGATCGAAGTCGAAGGATAATTAAATTAACATACACAAACAGCCAATTACCGCTCGGTAGTTGGCTGTTTCCCTTTAATAACAGAACCTTACCGTTTGCTCATCAATACATTGATGAAGTATGAGGGATGTATTTCGCTGATGCAACCCCTTGTGGTAGCGGGGTTTTTTCAACGCTTAAGCCTCTTAGCGATGAGGAACAACAGAATCTTGTACTCTACCCCAACCCCGCTTCAAATGTATTGTTCATAAAAGGGACTTCCAACCAAGAATTATCCTATGAAATATACGATGTTACCGGTAAGCTTGTGTTGAGGGGCATAACGAATCAAAATGCTATTGAGGTTTCTAACCTCAATAGCGGGTTATACTTCATGAATTTTGAAGGTCGATCGCACCGCTTTATTAAAAAATAATCTTCTGGTTAATCTCGGTTACTCCGAGATGGTTTGCTCGAAACAGCTAATCGAAAAATGTGATTGGCTGTTTTTTTTGTTTTATTGAAGATGCCAACTACAATTACTTACCTTATTAATCGATTGGTCTAGTCGAAACATCAGTTCGTCCAAAACATAGTGTTTTAGGAAAAAAAGGATCTCTTCATGCGTATTTTTGCCGCCTGAAAGCAAAGTGAAGAGTGGTTATCGTAGGTGGAAATATTAGATTTGGTAGAGTTAAGAAATGGTCAACTCTAGATTTAAAGATTAGTGCTGAGGGAAAGAAGTTGGTCATTTTTTACACTCCAAATACTTCACGCACTTTTTTCAATGTTTCAGATGCATCTGGAAGTGTAATTGCTACTGGGTCTATTTCAGAATCAGGAACTACCAATTGTGTTGTACAATTTGCTCAACCTGGAGATTACTGCGTTAATATAATCGATGGTGAAGACATTTTGAAACAAGCTATACAGCTTTCTTAAAAAACCTTTTTAATGCTTTCTTACATTGCTCGGGCTCCTCAATATGTCCCATGTGCCCACAGTTTTCTATGATTTCTACATCAACAACCGATTTTGCTTCTATCTGAATACCTAATGAATCAATTAATATTACTGGGTCTTTTTTACCTACAACATACTGAATAGGGAAAGGAGCTTCATTAAGGTAATCGACATTTGACTGCCTATCTCGCATACCAGCTAAACATGCAATAATTGCGTTAATTGGAGTTTTCAATGCCAACTGGGTTTGAATTTTTATCTTTTCGGATAATCGAATTTTATTCTCCTCGGTAAATAAAAAAGGAATAGCTTCTTTAATAAAAATCTGATGATTCTTTTCAACTACTCTGGCTGCTCTATCTCTATCAATTTTCTTTTGAGGTAAATCATCTGCTGCTGTAGAAAAGAACATAGAAATTCCTTTTACCAAATCTGGGTATTTCTTCCCGATTTCAAGCGCAACATAACCTCCCATTGAGTGACCAATAAATATTGCTTCAGGAATTTTTAACTCCACAAGCCTATCTTGGATAAAATCAGCCATTAAAGACATCGTCTGATTTTTATTAATTACTGGTGCTGAAGCATGACCGGGTAAATCAAGGCAAACCACATTATAACCCCTCTGAAATGAAACCGTGAACTCTTCCCACATTTTGGCAGATTCCAAGAAGCCATGAAGAAAAACGAGGGTTGGTTTTTTCATTAGCTATCTTACTACCTGGAATCGAGTTGATTCATTACCGCTTTTCAAGAAGTAAACTCCGGGCTTGAACTGATTAATTGAAATAATATTGACAGGTGTATCAATTACCAACTCCCCGAATAAATTGTAAATTTTAACAGCGCTAGTCGAGTCACCATAATCCACTGTAATTAAGTTAGTGCTCGGATTTGGAAACACCTTAAGTTCAGATACAGTTTTATTTAGGGCCATAACATTAGTAGTAATACAGTAATTTCCATCTGGGGCGATTTGCGGTATTTTATACTGAATGTCTGTAATCAAATTATACATTAACACATCCGTATTTTGAAAAAGAATTGGTGTACAGGGCTCCCACTCGTTTGCGATACCAGCACATATCCCTGAATCATCCAACAAACCCATATTAGAAACAGTACTCCAATACATATATTCAATTGCCATACATTCGTAATCACATGTTTGATCATCGTAGTGATACCAAGCAGCTGAAGGGTATGGATTTGGAATTGAAATAAATTGGCCTCCACGAGCTATATCCATAGCTGTTGTCATTAAAGAAGAATTCGGTGCTAATGCGAAAGCTGCGGGATACGCATTTACTTGCCCAACTGCATTAATTGTGTGCATGATTTCTTCAACTGTTGCATCCATACCCCAAATTCCTGGATTGCTCGGATCTACCTCTTGCGAATACAAAACCGCTGATACTCCTGTTCCGTTATAATTATCTCCGAACGCAATTTCAACTGCTGACCCTTCTGAAGCAAAAAGTGGCATTAATGCTTGATTAGCGAGTAATTCATTGTAAATATTGATGTCGTCAATAATTCCGTCTTCATCATTATCAAGCAATTCGGCAGCTATAGCAGCGGCATGTAAAACTTGAGCATCAGATAACCCGGATTCCGCATATATCTCGAAACAGTCCAGTACTTTGATATATTTTGTGAATTCACTTAGCGCAGCATCGCTCGAATTAGGATTCGATTCAACAGTAAAACACACATTATTTTGAGCGACTAAAACAAATGAGCTCAACAATAAAACATTGGCAACAATTAATTTCATTTATTAATTATTCATTAAATCCTCAATCTCATCAGCTTCGATTGGGATATTTCGCATTAAATTAAACGGCTCACCACTTGCTTGCACAACAACATCATCTTCTATTCGAATTCCTATACTTTCCTCTGGAATATAAATCCCAGGCTCTACAGTAAACACCATGTTTTCCTTAATCGGATCACTCCAAGAACCAACATCATGAGTATCTAAACCTATATAATGGGATGTACCATGCATGAAGTATTTTTTATACGCTGGCCATTTTGGATCTTGATTCTTAATATCGCCCAAAGAAATTAGCTTTAAATCAACTAATTCCTTTTCCATAAAGCTACCAACGTTCGAATGATATTCTTCTAAATTCGCCCCTGGAATGAGCAACTTTGTTGCCGCATTTTTCACTCTTAAAACAGCATTATAGACAAGTTTTTGACGCTGGGTAAATTTTCCATTTACAGGAATACTCCTTGTCATATCTGAAGAATAGTTAGCATACTCCGCTGCCCAATCCAAAAGAATAACATCACCATCTTTGCATTGTTTATTGTTTTCAATGTAATGCAAAACGCAAGCACTGGAGCCCGAACCAATAATTGGATTATAGGCAAACCCCCTTGAACGGTTTCGTAAAAATTCGTGCATACACTCTGCCTCAATTTCATACTCCCAAACTCCCGGTTTTATAAACTCTAAAACTCTTCTAAACGTTTTCTCCGTTATATCACAAGCTTTCTGCATCAAATCCAATTCAATTGGATTCTTAATGCTTCTTATGTTATGCATTATCGGTGCACTCTTCTGATACTCATGGGAAGGGTATTTATTTTTACACCATTTTATAAATCTATCTTCTCTTGTTTCCGCCTCTGTATTAGCTCTAAGGTGTTCATTCGAATTTAAATATACATTTCTAGTTTCCGACATAAGAGCTTCGAACACAGTATAAAACTGTTCTAACCAATATACAGTTTTAATGCCAGCTGTTTGGTAAGCTGCTTTTTTTGTTAGCTTCTTTCCTTCCCAAACCGCAATATGTGCACTAGTTTCCTTAAGGAAAAGTATTTCTCGATGTTTCTCATCTTTACAGTCCGGAAACAATACCAATATACTTTCTTCCTGATCAACCCCTGATAAATGAAAAATATCTCTATGCTGCACAAATGCCAGAGTACTGTCCGCGCTGGTTGTTACAATATCATTCGAATTAAAAATAGCTAATGAATTAGAAGAGAGCTGCTCTACAAACCGTTTTCTGTTATAAACGAAAAGTTCCTTATCTATAGGCAAATATTTCATAGTTACACCTTTATATATTTGCAGGTAAAACTACATATTTCAGTTTCAACAGGCAAGAAGCGCAGGCGTCCTCGTTCGTTTTTCTTATTTTCGCCCTCCATTTCGAAATTTGATGAGCATATTAGCTAATTTACCTCTTACACAAATAAAAATTCAAATTGCAAAAATTTTGTACTTCTGGGTTACATTATTTATTGGAAAAAAAAGACGCATAATTAAGCGAAACGGCATTACCTATGAAGTTGATATTCAAGAGGGGTTAGACTTGTCGTTGTACTTATTTGGAAATTTTCAGAAGCATGTCTCCGAGAATCAGTTTATTATTTTGCCAAAAACAGCAACGATAATAGATGTTGGGGCTAACTTTGGCTTAATGTCGCTTAATTATGCCAAAACTTATTCTGAAGGCCAGGTTTATGCCTTTGAGCCTACGCATTACGCATTAGAAAAATTGAAACGTAATCTCGAACTTAACCCTGAATTTTCAAAAAGAATTAGAGTTACTAATAGTTTTATTTCAAGTGAAATAAATGAAACACCTGATATTAAAGCCTATTCGAGCTGGAAAGTAGACGGCTCAATGGACGACAACAAACATTTGACTCATGGCGGAACCGCAAAGCCAACAGATGGCGTAGGTTCAATTACTTTGGATACATTCTGTAAAAAAAATAATATCAACAAAATTGATTTCGTTAAAATAGATACTGATGGGCATGAACTCGAAATATTAAAAGGAGCTAAAGGTGCAATTGAAAATTTCAAACCCATTATTATTTTCGAAATCGGAATATACGTGATGGTTGAAAGAGGAATCGATTTTTCAAGCTACTCAGATTATTTTAGTTCTATTAATTTCAGGATGTTCAACAGCATTAATGGGAGAGAAATTAAGTTATCAAATTACAAAAATCACATTCCTCAAAAGGGCACCATAGACATACTTGCAGTCCATAAAGATAAAATGGGAATTACTACACTTGGAAATTAATTCAGTTGAGCGCTTATTTCTGGTGGAATAGACATTTTTAGTCTTTCAGCTTGTTGAAGGGCGTTTTTGGCGTTTTTCTTATCCCCTTTATTTAAGTAGGCAATACCTAAATTGTAGTATGATGCTCCATAATTTGGCTTTTCCTCTAATGATGTTAAAAAGTCTGGTATAGCCTTATCGAACTGGCTGCTATTTATATAGGCTAATCCGCGATTATAAAACCCTTCGAATGTCTTTTTCTTTGAATTATTTATTGCCTTAGTATAACTAATTGCAGCATCGGCAAATTGACGAGAATTCATTTGCGCATTACCTAGCATAAAACTAATATTAGGATTCTTCGGGTTAATTATCAGATTTGCCTTTAAAGCATCTATACTCTCCTGTGGGGTATTATTTTTTCCTTCAACTAATTCGAAAAGGTATGCTGATTCTGCTTGACCTATTTGATGAATTATTTTCAACCCTGTTGGTTTTTTACTCGCGTATAAAGATAATGCCCTTTGAACAGTATTAATAGTAAGGCCATTATTAACGTTTGAATTTTTACGTAAGCGGGCCATTATTACATGAGTGATTTTTTTACTCTCCATGTATTTTACTAAGGTGTCGGCATTTACTTTAGGGTTTTCTTCCTTCGTTAAAGGTAACCTATATAAGCCATGAAAAATATTAATTTCCCCGAATATTGCAGCCATGCTAGGTTTTCGCACCATAACTTTACTAGAAACAGGTAAATTTTTACCAGCCCATTCACACATTTGCAAATAATTCTGCCAATCGGGACTGTATCCATAAAATTTATCGCCTGCCAAATTTCGCTTGAACACGGTTATGTTTTTCTTGGATTTACCCCAAGTTACACTGGCAACAGTAAAAAAAGTGAAACCCATAAAAAAAAGCGCAACTATCTGTAATTTTTTCAATTTTGAGGATTTGAAAACCTCATAAAGTCCATAAAAGAAAAAGACAGTTAAAAATGGGAATATTAACATAATTAATCTGTCTTGATCCCATCTTGTTTGCAATACAATAAAAGTAACGCTAAGAACAGCGGCATTATATATGCCTAAGAAGAACAACATTTTATTTTTTCTTTTTATTGCAATTGCCATAAACAGAACGAATATTAAAACCACTAAATAAGTTAACCATTCAAGCGTTGTTATTGCTTTAAAATCTCTAAATCCTAACATCTTTGCATAATGCTTCGAAATGTACAAATGTGAATTTTGTATGAAACGATCAATAAAACCAGCGATTTCCTCTTTTCCTTTAGATTTATTATAAGGATCTTTATACAACAACATACTCCCTTGATTACTTATTTGAGTGCTTGTATTGGAGAATAACAAACGCTTTAAAACATTATATAGCCCTGCAAATATGGCGTATGAACCAGCATAATAAATAGTACTAAACCATCGCTTATTCCAAATCAAAAAGAACACGGTACCGATTAAAATAGCAAGTCCAATGTTTTTGGTTATTGTTACTAAAAAAACAAGAAATCCAACCAAAGCCCAACTTTTATAGGATGCTTTTTCGTTATCTAAATTATTTGTAATTGCATCAAAACGATTCAAGAAATAATAGACGAAACTCATCTCTACAAATAAGAAAAATGCCTCATTGTAAGTTTGACTTGCGTAGTAAAGCACATAAGAATTTATCGAACAAATTAATAGCGAGAATCCTAAAACTGAAGCAGG
>CAJQPE010000039.1 GCA_905480125.1 uncultured Flavobacteriales bacterium
TCCAGATAAGTGGATGCCATTATATAGTCAAGTTACCTTTAGTCATATTCGATATTCCGAAGCTTTAAAAGTAGGGATGAGACAAGAAGCTATTATGAAAGAGATAATGGACAAACCTAATATCGAATCTATTTGGGACTCTGCAGAAATTGAGCAAGAAATTTTAGAGAGACTATAAATGAAACAGTTTTTAATCTTCATTTTTACTATTTTCTTTATGTCCTCCTATGGTCAATACGGTAGGGGAACGATGTACAATAAGAAAAATGCCGATGCTTTTCCGGAACCTTTACAGTATCATATGAAAGGTTGGTATTTTGGTGCAGGACCGACTTTTATGCAACCCCAGGTTTTCTTTTTTATAAAGGATTTGGTAACAAATTCGAGTCAGATACCAGCAAGCAAGGTAGGGGTGTTTATTGAAGTGGGAAGGTACAATATATTCGAATGGCCAGGCCTTTTTAAGTACATGGATTACGGCTTGGCTTATAAGTCACTTCGTGGAAAGGAAAGAATTAGCAAAGACTCTTTTGGAGATCATTATGTCGAGGGACATTTTAATTTAAATAACAGGATTAAATTAAGTAGAACTTCATTTCTTCAAAATACTATTGGTATCGACTCAGAGTATGCCTTTTTAAGAAATAATTCAGGTAATTTCCCCCCAGCATTTGTCACTTCGTTGCATTACAAATTTGGTTTTGGGTATAAAGTCAATAAAAAATTAATGATTATTCCTAGTATAGAAACACCCATACTTACATTTTATCCACTAGAATATGGAAGTTCAACATTAGGGTATTTAAGCAGCAGATATCGTCCAATTATTATTTCGCTCAAGTTCTTAATCTTACGTCCAAAAATTGACGAATGTCCATATGTTCCTCCACCACCAAGTGGTTTGCCAGTAGATGGCGAAGGAGGCTCTAATAGTGGAGGGGTTCAATAAAGTGCTCATTGATAGGTTGTCAATTATTGACTCAACTATAGTTGCATCTTTTTAGTTGATTACTTTTCTGAAGATTTTGATTCTAAATTAGAGGAATTCTTGGCGTCTGAATTGGCAGGAAATGGATTAGGGTTGTAATTTTATTAATGGCTTTTTTTGATGGGTATTGGAAAGTAAGAAAAGTATTTAATGCATATCAGGGTTACTCTATGGAATAAAAAGGTAGTGCGGATTAGGTCAACTAATTTTTACGATAAATTGGAATTCACTGAGTTAAAAATATTTAAAGGACATATGATTTTAGGGCTGACTCATTGTAAAAATGGGTTATTGATCTTTTCAAAACCAATGGTTGTTTTCTGTCCATGACCAGAATAAACCTCATAATCATCACCTAGTGAAAGGAACTTGGTTTTAATACTTTCTAATAAGGTAGCGTGGTCCCCCCCTGGTAAATCAGTGCGGCCAATACTAGAGTAAAATAATACATCTCCGCCAATAATAAATTTTTGCTTATGGTTTACAAAAGCAATATGTCCAGGTGCATGACCGGGAACAAAAAGAATGTCTAATTCGGAGTTTCCGAAACTTATTTTATCTCCTTCGTCTAGGAATGAAGTGGGTTTAGGAGATTCGTCAACATTTGGTATTCCATATATATGAGCAACTTGTGCAACGCTTTCCAAAACTGGTAAATCTAATTTATGCATTTCTAACCCCAATTTGTAGGTTTCGGAAACCAATTTATTTCCAAAAACATGATCAATATGGCAATGGGTGTTTATAAGACGTTGTGGAACTAAATTATTAGCAGCAATAAAACTAATTAGTTTTTCTTTTTCATACTGCTCATAACAACCTGGGTCAATTAAGATACACTCCTTTGTTTCATCAAAAAGCAGGTACATGTTTTCTTGAAAAGGATTGAAGGTGAACGAGTGAATAGTTATCATTTTAGTTTTTTAGCTTTGGAATTTGGAGAGGGCCAATGTCAAACAAAATTATCAAGTATATTTGCGCCCTAAATTAGTTAAAAGTAAGATTTTTATGAATAAAATTGATGTGTATTATGAGAATGCTACACTAAAAATTCCTTACCATCAAATAAGTGTTAAATTAAATCAAGTAAATTAATTAGGATGAAAAAAATATTTATTATAGTCAGTTTAGTTTGTGTTAACGTATCTTTATTAGCTCAAACAACCGAAGGTGAAGGCAATTTAAAAACTCAAAATACCGACACCATAAATGGTTGGAAAAAAGGGGGAACTTTAGGGTTTACCTTTTCTCAGGTATCTTTAACAAACTGGGCTGCCGGTGGCGTGAATTCTTTTTCAATAAACGGAATGACTAATTTGTTTGCTAATCTTAGGAAAGAAAAAATTAGCTGGGATAACTCTTTAGATATTGGTTATGGAGTTATACGGCAAGGTGACAATATAGCTCCTTGGGTAAAGAGTGACGATAAATTGGACTTTGCTTCAAAATTTGGTTATCAGATAAAAAGCGATTTATATTTTGCTGTGTTGTATAATTTTAGGACACAATTCGCTCCAGGATATGATGCACCAGGAAGTAGTAATTTAATTTCAGATTTATTGGCACCTGCATATTCTTTGTTGGCTGTTGGGGTTGATTATAAAAAAGGAACTGCATTTTCAGCTTTTCTTGCTCCTGCGACTTTAAAAACAACTATTGTCAGAGATCAAAAGTTAGCTAATGCTGGCGCATTTGGTGTTGAAGCGGCAGTTTATGATGATTTAGGCGCAGTGTTCAAAGCAGGTAAAAACATAAGAAATGAGTTTGGTGGATACATCAAGTTACAGTATAGAATGGAACTTTTCACCAACGTTGGCTTAGATACAAAACTCGACTTATTTTCAAATTATCTAAATAATCCGCAAAATATTGATGTAAATTGGGAAGCTACAATTACGCTTAAAGTGAATAAGTTTTTATCTGCTAATTTAACTACCCACTTAATATATGATGATGACATTAAGATTTCAGTTGATAATAATAGTGATGGGGTTATAGATGCGATCGGGCCAAGAATTCAGTTTAAAGAAGTTTTTGGCGCTGGATTTTCCTATAGGTTTTAAAGTAATAGATAATTTGAGTTAAAATTATTAATCAGTTAATCTATGGTCTATTTTGGGGTCTTATTAAATCGCAAAAGATTAGGGTTCTTGAAATCCTTTCTGGTATAAAAGTTGATTATCGAACCCGGTTTAAGTTTTACTTTTGCATCTAAATCTAAAGTTATGAAACATTTTACATTAGCGATTTACATTACTTGTCTGGTAATTTCTCCAATATTTATTCATGCCCAAACACCCTGTTCTGCTCCCTATCAGGTTCAAGAACTGGCTGCTGTGGAAAATACCTTATGGCTTATTGGTACATCAGACGAAAAGGGTAGTGGTATTTTTAAATACGAGAATAATCGATGGTTCTTTTATCCTTATACCGGTGCCAAAACGATAAGTGTAACCAATACCAATATTCCTTTAGTTATAGATAATAATGGAAACTTGATGCAGTTTAATGGTGCTTGGCAAAACTTGGCGACTAGTGTTACGGCCGTTTTCGGAAGTCGTAATTCAACTAAGATTTGGGCGGTGATTAATAATTCCCTCAAGTTGTATCAAAATGGCAGTTGGGTTAATTCGCAGTTTGGGCCGAAAATAATAACTGCGATAGATGAAGATAGAATAGGTAATTTATACATTTTGGATGCATCTGGATATGTTTTCAAATCTGCTGGAACCACATGGAATATATTGGGATCCAATAAGGGTGTTGATATCCATTATGGATACGATAATAAGCTATATTTATTAGATGAGTTTGGAGGAATAGTTAAATATTATAGCGCGGGTAATTGGATAGACAGTGGTTATAAAGGATTAAAACTGACCTCTTTTTCGAATGGAGCTGGAATTATGCAAACTATTGCTAATAAGGTTGTTTTTAAACAAGGCACTTCAACTAAACAATTGACTATTGAACCGATCAATTTGGGAGGAGAAGTTTCAAATAATATTGGAGGGGCTGGGAATTTTAATTACGGTAATAATGTTAATCTAATTGATTCGGCAACTGGTGAAACCCCAATATTTAAAGCAGTTACAAATAGAGATGTTTCTGGTGTTTACACCTTACTTTCTAAAAAAGCAGACTTAAATAAAAAAAATAATTACAATCAAACTCCGCTGATTAAGTCTGCTATTTTAGACTATACAGATGTATCAACTGCGCTTATTAAGTTGAAAGCCAACGTTAATGTGGTTGACAATGGTAAAAAAACAGCATTATACTATGCTTGCGAAAGGGGTAACATTGAGACTGTAGATGCATTATTAAGTGCAGGTGCCACAATTATTAGATCTACTTCTTCTATTCGATTAGATCCGAACGCTCCATTAACTGCAACTATGCGTTTAAGAGTAGATCATCCCAATAAAGAATCAATTACTCAAGCTTTATTGCAAAATGGTGCGTTACCATCTAAAAACCATGTTTCAATGGCGGTTAATTCAAACGATTCTAAGTCGTTTAAATTATTGATGAATTCAGCAATTAGTTCATCATTAAGTTCCGCAGATTACAGTAGTTATATGAAAACAGCAATTTCGAACAAAAATAATGACATTGTTAGAGCATGCTTGCGCGGTGGAGCTGATGCGAATCAGGGTTTAGCATACGCAATGCAAGCTAATGATAGAAGTATGATATTATTCTGTCTTGATAAAAAAGCTAACCCATCCCAAGTATTGCAGTATGCTATAAACCTTGATGATAGTGAGTTATTTGATTTATTAATTCAACAATACGGGGCTTCTAAAAATGTAGCCTTACAAAAGGGTATACAATCGAACAATTTTACATACGCTACTATAGCCTTGAATTTTGGTGCAGATCCTAATAGCGGAATGCTAGATGCAATCAAGCTTAATGATTTAAATTTTGTTGATTTACTTTTTAAGTATAATGCTGTTGCGAGCAAGCCAGAATATATTCAACAAGCTGTAGATGTTAATAATATTGAAATCATACAAGCATTAATTTCCAAAGGTGCTGACGCCAACAACGGAATGGCAATGGCTATAGCGAAACAAGATGTAAATATCGTAAAACTTTTGTTAGAAACTGCAGATGCGACACTTAAGGAATACATTAGTTCAGCAAGTGCTTTAGGTAGTCATCAAATTACACAAATGTTACTTGATGGGGGTGCAGAACCAAACGATGGAATGTTATCAGCTGTAAGTAAACAACAAATTGCTAATGCAACTTTATTAATTAGCAGAGGGGGAGATTCAACCCCAGAAAAGCTGATTATCGCAGCAGTAAACAATGACCATGTTGATATGGTTAAGCTATTAGTAGAAAATTCTGCAAATGTTAATGTTGGATTACCAATCGCTGTAAATAAAAACTTGGCATCTATTGCGGAATATCTTATTTTGAAAGGGGCTGATTTTTCAGATAAAGAGTTGGTTTTGAAAGTTGTCAAATCGAGTTATATAGCAACACTCGACATTCTGATAAAGTACAATGCAAATTTAAATATTGTGGATACAAAAAACAACACTCCACTGCATATTGGAGCTACGATCTATAATGAGCGATTGGTACAAAACTTAATTGCAACGGGTCAGATTCCTGTGGATGCCTATAATAATGAAGGTCTTACCGCATTGATGATTGCTGCGATGAGTGGACGAGGTAAGACCGAAAACATCTGCAGAATGTTTGTTGAAGAAGGGGCGGATGTTAATGCTACGAATAAGGAGTTTAAAACCGTCTTAAAGATCGCAAATGGACTTAAGGTCAAGAAATATTTAAAAGCTAATGGGGCAAAAAAGAAGTAGTTTACAGGGAATAATTGCTCTGAAAAATTAAAAATGACAATTGTAAGAAAACAAAATTTTGCAGTTGCGTTTACATTTGCTGGAGAAGCAGTCGATTTTTTATTTAGGTTCATCAATTCATTAGCTAGAAGTCTAGGTCTTTAGTTTTTCTTGTTAAAGGCCTTACCTTATTGACGGCTATATTTATCTCAATTTTAGTTTTTGTACCTTTGTAAGGTATAAATAAATTTATGATAGCTAGAAATATAACGCTCCTAGTCATTAGTTTTACTGTATCTGTGTTGCTATCATTGAACAGTATTGCTCAACCAACTCCAGTTTCTGGTGGGCCTGGCGGTTGTTTCCCTGATCCATGTATTCCTATTAATCAAGGAACTATTTTTATTATAACAGTGGGCGCTATTTTCGCGTACTATTTTTTAAGTAGGAAATTTAAGCCCTCCGTTTAGAGGTTGTCATAAAATCTTACTATTCGGGCAATAATCCTTATTTTTACAAGTTAATATTTGATTAAGAAACTCAGTGAAACTGAAAGAAATACTGTTGCTTGGTTCCGTCATACTAATTTCTGATATATGTGTGGCCCAGCTTTATAATGGGTATAGTCAAGAATTTGGGAAAAATCGAATTCAATTCAATGAGTTCGACTGGAATCACTATGACTTTAAACTGTTTAATGTTTACTTCTACGAACAAGGAGCAATAAATGCGTCTTATACTGCTCAGGTTTCTGAAGATATAATCAAAGAACTAGAGGAACGGTTTGATTACTACTTAGAAGAGAAGATTGAGTTTGTACTTTATAACTCCTTAAATCATTACAGACAAACCAATGTTGCTATTAATGCTGATATCCAACATAATATTGGTGGGGTAACTGAGACAAGAGACTCAAAGGTGTTTTTGTATTTTGACGGTAATCATAATAATTTAGAAGCCCAAATTCGAGCAGGAGTTGCGGATATCATAATTCATCGACTCATATTAGGAAAAAATTGGTGGGCACAAGTGCGAAATAGTTCAATGTTAATTATTCCAGATTGGTACATCGATGGTTTGGTTTCATATGTATCATGTCCAGACAATAAATCGGTCCAAGACCAAATTAGAGATGGTGTAATTACAGGAAAATTTGAGGATTTTAATAGACTATCAAATGAGCAGGCACTATATGCAGGGCACGCCATGTGGAGTTATGTTGCTAGAACTTATGGTGAAAAGGTAATTCCTAACATTCTTTATATGTCGCGACTTAGTCGTAACGTTGAAAGTGGATTTTTGTATGTAATCGGCTTGTCTTTAAAGTCATTGAATCAGGAGGCAATAGCCTATTACAAAGAGTTATATCGGAATTCTGAGAAATATGGAGGTTTTCCAGCAAATGAGTTGTCGGCTAGAGTAAATATAAATAAAAAGTATAGTCAGTTGAAAGTGAGCCCTGATGGAAATTATGTGGTTTATGTTGAAAATGAGCTTGGAAAATATCAGGTTATGCTTTATGAAATAGCAACAGGTAAAGTCAAAAAGATTATTAAGGGAGGGACCAAAACTACATGGATGCCAGACTATTCTTATCCTATTCTTCAATGGAATCCAAATGGCAAATCGTTGGCGATAGTTACCGAAAAGAAAGCACAGAATTTTATCACATTTTATGTGTTGGATGGGAACGATAAAATGACCAAACCACTGCTGAAATTGAACAGAGTGCTTGACATGGTTTATTCTCCCGATGGGAAATCAATAGTATTATCTGCAGTAAAAAAGGGTCAAACTGATTTATTTCAGTACAATGTTATTTCTAATTTTCAAAAACAGCTTACCAATGATATTTATGATGACCATAGTCCAGCATTTTTATCTCCCTCTCGAGTTATTTTTAGCTCAAATAGATATGAAGACACACTCAGAATTGTGGGTAGAATTGAACCAGTTGCAGCCACATACGATTTATTTTCACTAAACATTTTATCAAGGGACAATTTGTTAAAACGAGTAACAAATACGCCTTTAATTAATGAGACTAAGCCTTTAAGAAAAGATACTACTAATTTCGTTTATTTGAGTGATGAAGGACAAACAGTGGGAAGATATATTGCATATTTTGATAGTGTTATTAGTCATATAGACACAGCTTTTCATTATCGACACGTTACAGTATCTGAACTATTGAACAGCTATTCTGGCAATATCATTGAGCATCATTTTGCTTTAGATAAAGATGTAATGGTCCAGTTGTTTTTTAAGGAAGGTAAGTATTATCTTTCTTTCGAATCTGTAACAGGGGCGCAGGTTATTTTACCGACCAATATGAATGGAGATATGGTAGAATCAAGTGAAAAAGAAAATCCAACTATCCAAAACATTATGTCGAGCCAGTTGGAATACAAGCTTGTTGCTATTGATGAGAGAAAGCAAGTTGAGGTAGATTATAACGATTACAGATTTGCAGATGAAAAGGGTGAGTTAGTAACTAAAACTTTCATAGTTGAATCGCCCGAAGAAGGCATTAAACCAAAAAGTGAAATAACCGAACCTGAATTTGATAGCTCAAATTTGGTAGAAGGTCCTGTTAATGTTAATCCAAAGGTGTTCAGGTTACCAGTTCAAAAAGAGTATGATGAGCTTTTTTCAGCTGTAAAGCTTCAAGTAGAACTGAATTTTAATTACTCGTCGCAGATGTATCAGAGGTATACAGGCTCTTTAGGTTATATGAATACAAAGATGGCATTAGAATCTTATGTTACCATGAGTGATATTTTTAACAATCATGATATTACAGTTGGTCAACGTTTATCTGTTGACGGGGCAAATAGGGAATTCTATTTAATTTACAATAATCGTATTGGTAAATTTGATAAACAATACCGTATTGAGAGACAGACGAATAAATTTCCGCTTGGGCCTAATAAGTACAAGCTAGAGTATAACCAAACCCAAATGCGGTTGAGTTATCCTCTTAGTGAACGCCTTAGGGTTAGCGGAACGGGATCTGCCCGCTACGACAGATTCATAGTATTAAGTACAGAAGGAGGAACCTTATCAGCACCCACCGCTACTGAATGTTTAGGTGGATTGAAATTGGAGGTGGTTTACGATAATACTACATCGTTGGGCCTTAATTTATATAAAGGATCTAGATTTAAGGTGTTTACTGAAACATACAACGGAATTTTTGAAGCTCAATACAGCGAAGGTACTTCAACGGGCGATTCAAGTGTTTTTGGGAGTACATTTGGACTAAAACCATCCACTATTATTTTAGGTCTTGATTACCGAAAGTACGTCAAAGTGCATAGGAATATAGTTTGGGCGAATCGAATAGTGGCTAGTACTTCTCTTGGCGAGAACAAATTACTATACTATATGGGAGGTGTAGATAGTAAAGTTCATTTCACCGATAGACCAAGGTTTAATTATGACCTCCAAGTAGTTGATGGTCAGTCTTATAATTTCCAGACAGTTGCTACAAATGTTAGGGGGTTTATGCAAAACACTCGTAATGGGAACAACATGGTACTGATAAGTAGTGAATTGCGGATTCCAATTTTTAGTTATTTAGCATCTAAGCCGGTCAAATCAGACTTTATTAAAAACTTTCAAACTGTTGTTTTTGCTGATGTGGGTTCAGCTTGGTCTGGTCGGAATCCTTATTCTGATGATAATTATTTCAATACAACGGTCATTGGAGGCGAAGAAGGAGACCCCGTAAAGGTAATTCTTAGGAACCAAGATGAACCTATTATTTCAGGATATGGATTTGGTGTTCGAAGCCGTTTCTTAAGTTATTTCATTAAGCTTGATTTTGGTTGGGGTCTTGAGGATGGAAGTTGGAATTCACCTAAAAGCTACCTATCAGTAGGTCTTGATTTCTAATGATGGTAGATAAAATTAAACGACTTTCATCTGAATATTTTAATGAGATAAATGAAATAAGAGAGTATTTACATGCTAACCCAGAATTATCTTTCAAGGAACATAACACCTCTAAATATGTCCAAAAGAAACTTACGGAATACGGAATTGAGTTCACAGCAGGCTATGTAGAAACAGGAATTATTGGTTTAATAAAGGGCAAAGATCCAACATCTCAAACTATCGCCTTGCGCGGCGACATGGATGCATTACCAATTATTGAAGAGAGTTCGGCTTCATATTGCTCTAAGAACAAAGGAGTGATGCATGCCTGCGGGCATGATGTTCATACTTCTTGTTTACTTGGCGCATCTAAAATTTTGAAACAACTAGAAGGTGAATTTTATGGAACGATTAAACTCATTTTTCAACCAGGTGAGGAGCGCTTACCCGGAGGTGCTAAGTTGATGATTGAAGAAGGCGTTCTAGAAAACCCTAGACCGCAGAAAGTTATTGGGCAACATGTTTATCCCGATTTAGAAGTAGGTAAAGTTGGGTTTAAAAAAGATATGTACATGGCTTCGGCGGACGAACTTCATGTTACGGTCAAAGGAAAAGGGGGACATGCTGCATTACCAAATAGGTTTATCGATCCAATTTTAATTACCTCCAACATAATTGTTTCACTTCAGCAAATTGTAAGCCGTTCTGCTAAGCCTGATGTTCCTTCGGTGCTATCCTTTGGAAAAATAATAGGTGAGGGCTCTACCAATATAATTCCTGATGAGGTAAAATTAGAAGGAACATTCCGAACTATGAATGAAGATTGGCGTTTTGATGCTCATAAAAAGATGAAAAAATTAGCAAAATCAATAGCCGAAGGAATGGGCGGGTCTTGTGATTTTGATGTGCGTGTTGGTTATCCTTATTTAGTTAATGATGAGGTGGTTACTGAAATGCATATTCAAGCGGCTCGAGAGTACTTAGGAGATGAAAATGTTGTTGACCTAGACCTTAGAATGACGGCAGAAGATTTTTCTTATTATTCACAGGTTGCTCCAGTTTGTTTCTATCGATTAGGAACAAGAAATCAAGCAAAAGGGATTACTTCGGGATTACATACGCCTACTTTTGATGTGGATAGCAAGGCAATTGAGATAGGTATGGGTTTAATGGCCTATGGTGCTATTAAACAATTGCTAAAGTAATTTTTCTAGGTTCATATTTGGCTGCAACTTCAGCAATTGTCCTAATATGATCAGGTGTTGTGCCGCAGCATCCGCCAATAATGTTAATCAATTTTTCTTTTAAGAATGTTTCGATTTGCGCAGCCATAACTTCTGGCGACTCATCGTATTCACCAAATTCATTCGGTAAACCTGCGTTAGGATGCGCACTAACCATAAAGTCAGATTTGTTAGAGAGAACTTGAAGATGTGGTCTTAATTGTTTCGCTCCTAAAGCACAATTGAACCCTACACTTAGCAACGGTATATGAGAAATGGAGATTAAAAATGCTTCAGCCGTTTGCCCTGACAATGTGCGTCCACTTGCATCAGTTATGGTACCAGAAACCATAATTGGCAGATTGGTTCCTAATTCTTCTTGAAGTTCATCAATAGCGAATAGAGCTGCTTTTGCATTCAAAGTGTCGAACACAGTTTCAATTAATAAAAGGTCGGAGCCCCCTTCAATTAACCCTTTCGCTTGTTCCCTGTATGCGACTCTCAATTCTTCGAATGTTATTGCTCGAAACCCTGGATCATTAACATCTGGAGACATTGATGCAGTTCTATTAGTTGGTCCTAGTGCCCCAGCAACGAAACGTGGTTTATTTGGTTCCTTTGCGGTAAATTCATCTGCTGCTTCTCTTGCTAATCTTGCAGATTCATAATTTAGTTCGTAAACGATATCTTTTAAATAATAATCTGCTTGAGCAATTGTGGTTCCACTAAAAGTATTGGTTTCTCCTATATCTGCTCCTGCAGCGAAGTATTCTCGATGAATATTTTTAATAATGTCTGGACGGGTAATTGATAACAAATCGTTATTCCCTTTTAGAGGATGTTCAAAATCTTTGAAGCGATCACCTCGGAAGTCTTCTTCCTCTAGTTTATGGCGTTGAATCATGGTCCCCATTGCGCCATCAAGTATTAAGATTCGCTTTTCAAGAATTTCTTTAATATGTGCCATAACTATTTACTCTGTTTCTTTACAACTAATGCAATAATTCCCATAACTAGATAGGGAACAACCATTAGAAAAATAATACCATTATTTAATCCTTCCGCTTGCTTTTCTCCTGCAGATTCTGCTACAGCTTTGCACATAGCACATTGGCCGAACGAATCAGATGACACAACGAAAAGGAGAATGGTGAAAAAAAGAAAAATGAGGCTTTTACCTTTCATGGATCAAAGGTAAATTAAATCAATAGTATGGCGAAATCATAAAGTAGACCACCACACCAGTAATAGCTACATAGATCCATAAAGGAAATGCGAATCGAACTAATTTTTTATGTTTTCCTAGCTGTTTCGTAATGCCAAATAAAAACGAATAAAGGACAAATGGTATTACGGCTATGGAAAGAACAATATGCGTAATCAGAATGAAATAGTAGATGTATTTAACTAACCCTTCGCCACCAAAGTGAGTACTTTCGCTTGTTGCGTGGTAAGCGACATATAAGAGTAAAAAAATTATGGATAGCGCCATGCAAAATTTAATTATTCGCTCATGTAATAGAAAATTCTTCTGCTTAACAGCTACCAATGCGGCTAAAAGTCCAATGGCAGTTAAACCATTTATTGAAGCATAAATGGTTGGTAGAAAGGTGAGGTCAAACCCCTCAATTTCAACAAGAAACAAGGCACCTACAGCTAGCGGAAGCAGTATAGATATAATTAGAATTATTCGTTTGTATCGATCTTCTGGTATCATTATTCAGATGTTCCTTTGTAGGATTTAAGAAATTTGACTGCATTTATTAGGTCGCGAACTTGATTGGAATTGGTGCCATCAAAAAAACCTCTAATATGCTGCTCACGGTCAACTAATACAAACATCTCAGAATGCAAGAAGCCACCTGGTGCCAGAACATCTTCTTGTGTTGGTATAAGGTAGGAATTAACACCCATTTTGTACAATTGTTCTTTTTCTCCTGTAACAAAATGCCATTTACCTTTCATAGCTCCATATTGCTTTGAATAATCTAGCAGAACATCAGTGTTATCGAATTCGGGATTAACAGTGTGAGAAAGAATCTTAATATCATCTATACCTCTAAAGTTTTCTTGAACAACCATCATTTGCTTCGACATTTCTGGGCAAATACCTCCACAAGTACTAAAGAAGAAGTCAACAATAATAATATCTCCAAACAAGGAATCTTGTGTAATCGTTTCTCCAAATTGATTAGTAAACGAAAAGTCTGCAATTGTGTGTTGAACAGTATCACCATTTACAATACTATATTCCCCTATAAATGGAAGAGATTCATGTCTATGTATTCCGCTAGCTAAGAATACGTATATAAGTGAAGGGAGAACTAAAATAAAGAATAGTATGCTTAATTGTTTAATTCTTTTTGACATAGTGAAACGCTACAGGAAAGTACTTAAAAACTAATTACCCCCTCCAACAGAAAAGATATAGGTTGCTTCTGTTAAACAGATAAAAGCTAAGTATAATATAAAGCCAATGTATGGTGCTAAAACTAACCATTTCAAAGCTTTTTTCTCATGACCTAAGTGCATGAATTCCATAACAATCATACCGGCTTTAACGGCAGTCATAATAATGAATCCCCATTTAACAAGCTGCCACGTGATCGTTCCTCTTTCTGAAAGAAAAATACCCATTGCCACTTCGATTACAGTTAATACAGTAAGAAGGGATGTTACAATCCATACTTTTTTTCTTATTTGCGCACCTGCTTCTTCACTGTGATGAGCAGACAAGGCATACTCGTTGTCTTTAGTTAAATCGTCTCTTTCCATAGTGCTATTATATTAAATAGAAGAATGTGAATACAAATACCCATACTAAATCAATAAAGTGCCAATATAACCCAGTTTTTTCAATCATTTCAAAGTGTCCACGCTTATCATAAGTACCGATCATTACTTGAACTAATATGATTAAGTTGAAAAGCACACCACTAAATACGTGAAATCCATGGAAACCTGTAATACAAAAGAAAAAATTAGCATATAATGGAAGACCATATTCGTTTCTTTTCAGATTAGCTCCCTGAATTTGCTCGGCGTTATTTTCTAAGAATTTAACTGCATCAGCTTTTGAAGCATAAGATTTGTTGGCTAGTTCTAAAGACGCTTCTCCTGAATTGATGGCTTGAATAGCTAATTCAACAGGGTTTCCTAAGCCATCTTCATTAAACATGTAATGATCATCTGAGAATCTTAAATGAGCAATATTTTCATTATCAGAAGGAAGTAAAAATGCTGTCGATTGAGCTTCATTACCTTTAATAAAGGTATCCCATTCCCATGCTTGCGATGTTAAGAAGAATAACCCCCCAACTACTGTAGCTGCTAACCATTTAATTACTCCTTTTTTATCTAAACGATGACCTGCTTCAACTGCCATAACCATTGTTACAGAACTAACAATCAGGATGAAAGTCATTAAAGCAACATAAATAAGAGGTAAATGTGCATGTGTTCCGGGAAAGTGATAGAATACGTTTTCACACAATGGCCAGACATCTGCAAATCTATGTTTCATGAATCCGAGAGCCGTTAATAACGCTCCGAATGTTAAAGCATCAGAAACCAAGAAAAACCACATCATTTGTTTTCCGTAGCTTGTTTTTACTGGAGAAACTCCTCCTCCCCAAGCTTCTTTTGAACTTACTTCAGTATTGTCTTCACTCATTATTCTTCTGAATTTAGTTGTGCAATGTTAACGAATAAATAATAAAAACACGAACAAATATACCCACAAAACGTCCAAGAAATGCCAGTATATAGAACACACTTCTATGCCTATGTAATCATCTTTTGTATACTTATTTCTACTTGCTTTAACCGCAGTAAATAGCAGACTTAGAATTCCTGCAAAAACATGCAATAAATGAATCGAAGCGATAGCAATTAAGAACTGCTCAGAGATATTGCTCTCCGGTCCAGCTAAAACAATTCCAAAATCAAACAATACTGTAAATAGGGTATGATATTGCGAAACCGCAAATCCAAAACCTAAAAACACAGTAATCCACATCGATAATTTTAGTCTAAAAACATTACCTAGTCTGGCAGAACGCTGTGCTAAGAACATTGTAATACTACTAAAGACAATAAAAACTGTACTTGTCCAGAAAGCTGTTGGGAGTTCAAAGTACATCCATCCTTCTGTAGATTTACTTACCAAATATGCACTCGTAAAGGCAGCAAACATCATCATAATCGCAGCATTTGCAATCCACATTATCATGATGTAGTTTTTACGTTTGAGTTGAAACTCCTCTTTGAATGTTAATCTTACTGTCTCCATTACAATTTGTCAATTACAAAAATCAGTAATACTATAGGTAGGTAAATAAATGATGCAAACATAAGTTTCGTGGCATGTTTATCTTCCATACCTTGATATAATTTGAGTGCTAAATAAGCAAACCAAAGGCCAGCAATTCCAGAAACGATTCCCGCGATATATCCGGAAATACCAAAGTAAATAGGCAACATAGAAATAGGTATTAAAATCAGCGCGGAAAGTAAAATTTGGATTGCTGAACTTTTGTTTTTACCTCCCTTAGAGGGAAGAAGCTTAAATCCTGCCTTTCGGTAGTCTTTATCACCTTTCCATGCTATAGCCCAAAAGTGCGGGAATTGCCATGCAAATTGAACAGCAAACAATATTCCAGCTTCTAATCCCAGTTCCCCTAAATATGCTGCGTAGCCAATCATAGGCGGGATTGCACCAGGGATAGCACCAACATAGACCGCAAGAGGAGAAATTTGTTTCATTGGAGTATATACGGCAGCATAACTCACTAAAGCAAATGCACCTAAAATACCAGTCAATGGGTTTAAAAAGTACCACAAAATAAATGTGCCTATTATGGCCATCGCGCAGGCAAGAATTAATGCTTCGGTAATACTCATTCTTCCCTTGGGAATAGGGCGATTTTTAGTCCTTTCCATTAGTTTATCTAGATCACGTTCTATGATTTGGTTAAATCCGTTCGAAGCACCTGTAACTAGCAGCCCACCCAACATTAACCACCCAGCTATAGTCCAGCTAAAATGTGGTGTGGCTAACCAGTACCCTGCTAATGCAGACAGCAGAACTAAACTTGCCAGACGTAATTTTGAAAATGCAGCGTAGTCTTTGATTTTAGCTACGATTAGCGAAAAAGGGCTTACAATATGTAGTTTTTCAGAAATCAAATTTCCAATGATTTAGTTGCAAATTTATCTAAAAAACCAAGGTTTACAACTATACAAAGCTTATTTAGATGGGATATAAATTATGGCAATCGAATCACTTAGAAATCTCGATAGAGGTTTGAAAGAGAGGTTGATAATCCACCAAAAATATAATTAGTTGAATATGAGAAGTTAGCATTAGATTCAACCCGATTAAGAAAACCAAATTGTATGGATAAATTTGATGCGGGTAAAACTACATAACCAACTTTTAGTTGATTGAAAAATATTTTGGAGGTAATTCCTTGGCCAGCATAGTTCTGATATAAGTTTTCATAAGTTTGATAGTCTAAATATATATTTGATCCATAATTTGCAGAACCTGTGTCTTTTCCTAAAATTTGATAGATGTTTTTGAGCTCAATATACCAATGTCCTCTTTGAAAATTTAGAATTGAGATTATTTCATGAAAATTTGCACCTAAAACATGCGCTAACGGTTGATTCTCGTGACCATAGTTTAGAAGTCCCCCTGTATGGGAATAGGTGTATGGAGGTACGTAATTATATTCTGTTCGCCAATTGAGATTTTGGGTAAAAAAAGCATCGAACCATCTGTATCCTAATTGAATAGCTTGCTTGTTTGCCCACCATCCCCATTCAGTTGTTTGCCTTTGAAGCCAATGATGTGTTATAGTAGTACGAACTTGAGATAATAGAAACTCGTCTAACATTATTTGTCCATATAGCATGTGATTAAAACCTGCATTTACTGATAAATTTAATCCCATTAAACTATTATCAGAAGAGCCAATTGAATACTCAATGGGTCTGTAAAAAGATACGGGATTGAGGTAGCTAATGTCAAAACCGCGGTGTAAATTATCATCTTTTCCAGGCCAGATAACAGTTTCGAAAAAGGATGCATTTAACCAGGGCGCAATATTCCAACTTAGATAATGAAACGCCCCAAACTTATCTGACATACTGAAATAATCAGAATAAGTAGATGAAGAAATATCTTTAAAATTCGAGTAGAGCTGAGTATATTTAAACTTGCCAATAGTCGTATTTATTCGAAAAAAAGTGTAATTATTAGCCACATCTGATAGTAGCATTGATCGATATCCGTTCCCGAAAAAATTTTTCCCGTGGCCTAAAGTGAAATTAAACAGTTTTGAAGGGGAATATGATATGTAGCCTCCAAAGTTTCGATAGTTAATAGTGTTGTAATTAGTTTGATGAGCATATCCATTTCCTGGAACAATATTCGTTGCCTTTATCTGATCACTAATATACCTTGGGAATTTAGATACACCAGATTGATAGTATCCGCTAATACCTAGCCTAGTGAAGTTCGCATTTAACAGCGCACCGCAGCTTCCATTTCCTAAAGCCAAAGTGGAAGTATCTTTCCCGTAGGCAAAAGTTCCAGAAATTAATGGCAGTATTTCAATAGAGCTTCTTTTTTCTTTAATGACTTTGAGTAAGTTCGGAAAATGATTTTTTGAATTAAAAACAGAATCTATATCTATTATATTAGAAATCTCATTATTGTCGTATGGTTTTATTCCTGGATGAAAATTTAAACCTGGTTTATTAAGGGCTTTTTCTATGGGCAGCAGAGTTTCGTTATTTAGTAGCACATATGTTTGTCCGCACATAGAATGGGTAAACATAATACTGAGCCCAAGTAGCCAATAATATGGTCTAACATAAACTGACAAAATTTACTTTTTTCTGTTTTTCAAAGCGACTAAAGCAATTGGAATTTGTGCTATTAATACGGCCGCTAAACTTGTAATTAGAAGCTGAATGCTAGGTTCAAGTGAGTTCAGAAAAATAGGGATACAAATAATACAAATAGTATATATGTACAAGGTAATTGCCACCCAACCGTGGTTCATTCCTAAATCATTTAATCTATGATGAATATGATTTCGGTCAGCAGAAAAAGGGGAAATCCCCCTTAAAGCTCGATAAACAAATATTCTTAATGTGTCAACCAATGGATAAGCAATGCATGCCATTGCAAATACTGGTTTGGAGATATGAAGTATTTCTTCAGGAAGTTCAGATGCATCAAATTCAATTAATTTGATAGAAAGCACGGAAATGATTAAGCCAATAATTAGCGATCCAGCATCACCCATAAAGATTTTAGCAGGGTAAAAGTTAAAGAACAAAAATCCAAGTAAAGAACCCGCCAAAGCAAAAGCAAGGCTGGCATTTTCAATACCTCCTGCATAAAAAAACCATGCTCCGTATGCCAAGCATGCTATTGCGCCAACTCCAGCGGCTAATCCATCAACTCCATCAACTAGGTTGAATGCATTAACGATAACAGTGTATGTGAATACAGATAAGAAAATACTTGCCCATAGGTCAAGTGTATATATCCCAAAGAGACCATGCAGACTGGTTATTTGGATTTGTGCCATTATAACAAGTATGAAAGAAACTAGCAAGTGACCAGCTAATTTTTTCACAGCAGCTGTGCCAATAATATCATCTTTTACGCCAATAAAGAATAATATAAGCATTGATGCTCCGATATATTTAAAATCTTTTATTGCTACTGCTAGGTGATCAAATTCATGAATGTTTTCAAAAGGATACCAAAGAAAATAGGCAAATAAAGTGCCTGCGAAGATCATAATACCACCGATGGAGGGAATTCTTCGTTTATGAGTTTTTCTAACTTTATCAGGCTCATCTACCAATCTTTTAAGAAAGGCAATCCTTATCAATGCAGGCAATGATAAGAGCACGATAACAAATGATGTGGCGAAGCCTAAAAGAATTGTATACACAGAAGCTAAAGTAGGTTAAAAGTCATAATATAAATTTCTTAAAGAAGTTCTAAAGCCTATATAAACATATGTTGAAGATGAACTATTGGTGCTCTCTAAACGCCTTTTAGTTATACCTGCAACGATATTCATATTATAATTTGGGTTAATCATATATCCAAGTTGGAGATCTATAAAAGACAGTGCAGAACTGGAGGGAATAATTTGCTCTGGAGAAGCAGTCGAATTTGACTTAAAAATATCTGTACCCCAATTGTATAATCCTTCATCGTTAGTAAATTGGGCGGTAATATATTTTGCTTGAAAGAAAACATCTTTAAAATTATAATTTATAATACCAAGTGCTTCGGAAAAGCCTGCCCCATATATATGAGCTAATGGCTGACCATAATGGCCATAGTTTTGAATAGGTTGATTATGCGAATAGGTAAAAGGCATGGCACTGTTATACTCTAATCGAAAAGAAAGGTTCTTAACTAATCCACCAAAGTTGTAAATTTTTAACCCAGCTTGGTAACCAAACTTCTTGCTCCCGTCATAAACACCTTGGCCATAAATAGTTAGATAGTTCATCGGGGTTATTTTAAGGTTAATTCCTAGTAGAGTATTGTTTTCACCATTGGTTCCAAATGCTAAACTATTTACACCAATTAATGGATTAACTTCTATTGCGTTAAAGGGCACTGAGGTTAATGAATCAGGATCCCAGGTTTGGAAAATTGTTCCTTCGAAAAAACCAATTTGTATTCGGTCTATTGGCGCCCAGCTGAGGTAATGAAACGACCCGCTTTTGGTAATGTATTGTTGTTCTGTGGCAATTGTTGTAGGCACCCTATCTATATGTTTTAATGAGCTATATATGTTAGAGTATTGCCATTTTTTTTGTTTTCCAAACTTAGAAGTAATTTTAACAAAAGGGTAATTAAAGGCAACATCTGAAAGTAACATGGAGCGGTATCCCTCCCCAATAAAATTTTTTCCATAACCGAGCTGAATATTCAAATATGAATTTGGAGAATAGCTCATATTAGCTAATGACATACCATAGTCAAAACCACCATTTTTAAAAGATTTGGCTCTGCCTTGACCTGGCACAATGCCATAAGCAGGGTAAAGTGGGTCTGTGTTTTTGTCGCGAGTGTAAGAATCTACATATGAGGGGAAATAGGCTTGAGATTCGTAAAATGATGTTGAAAAAGAAACGTGCTTACCCAAGTCTCCTTGAACAAGAATTCCTCTAGTATTTTTGTAAAGATTTGTTGTGTCTGGTAGTGTAGAATTTTCTCGGCCATATTCCATGTTTATAACTGGATCAATGGCAAAGTTGAAATTATCTTGTTGGAAATGAATAAAGTGCTCGGATTTTAATTTTCGACCTAACCAACGCAAGCGTTCTGCTCTTCCGATATATTCGTTTTGTTTAGCGGACAAAGAATCCGCGTTGTAATCTGATTTTAAAATAGGGCGAATTCCTGAGTGTACTTTATTGTCTACTCTATTAAAGTTTGCCTCTTCCCATCTAGTAAATTGCTGATTTATAGGCAGTAGCTTTTGTTGTGCGCTCGAAAAAGCCGGAAAAAACAAGAATATGGCCGCCAAAAAACGCATTTGATGCATTTATACGTATATCGAGCGAAAGGTTGCGATAATAATAGTCTTATACTAAAGCCTCAGAATGTTGTACTTCTTCATATACCATTTTTATACCTTCTTCCAATTCAATTTTATGTTTCCACCCTAAATCGTGAGCTTTAGAAACATCCAATAGTTTGCGCGGGGTGCCATCAGGTTTTGAAGAATCCCATACTAATTTCCCATTAAAACCAATTACCTTTTTAATTAATTCGGCTAGTTCTTTAATGGTAATGTCTTTTCCAGTTCCGATATTAACTAATTCTTTTTCGTTATAATTTTCCATAAGAAAAAGACAAGCAATAGCTAAATCATCTACATGAAGAAATTCTCGCATTGGAGCACCAGTTCCCCAAATTTCAACGTTTGGTTTGCCTGTTATTTTTGCAGTATGAAACTTTCTTATCAAAGCGGGAAGAACATGCGAATTGTTAAGGTCATAATTATCATTAGTGCCATATAAATTAGTAGGCATAGCCGAAATAAAGTTGCAATTATATTGGTCGCGATAGGTTTCACAGAGCTTAATACCTGCTATTTTTGCAATGGCATATGGTTCGTTAGTTTGTTCTAAAAATCCAGAAAGCAAGTACTCTTCTTTAAGCGGCTGAGGGGCTAGTTTCGGATAAATACAAGAAGAACCTAAAAACAACAGTTTGTTAACGCCAATTTTATACGCCGAATGAATGATATTCGCTTCTATTAGTAGATTCTTGTATAGAAAATCCGCACGATAAACATTGTTGGCATGGATACCACCAACTTTAGCTGCAGCAAGAAAAACAAATTCAGGTTTTTCTTCTTCAAAGAAATTACTAACGGCTTCTTGATTGGTTAAATCGAGTTCTGCTGATGTCCTGCAAATAATGTTTGAGTAGCATTCAGTTTCGAGAGCTCTAATAATAGATGAGCCAACCATTCCGCTATGACCAGCAACATATATTTTAGAGTCTTTATTCATCATTTGCACTCAAAACACCATGACCACCTTCCATTAGATATTTATCTTTTTCAAATAAAGCAATATCGGATTGTACCATTATACTTACTAATTCCTCAAGGTTGTGTTTTGGTTTCCACCCTAATTCTTTTTCTGCTTTAGACGCATCTCCAATTAAAAGTTCTACTTCGGTAGGACGAAAGTAGCGCTCATCAATTTCAACCAATATTCCACCAGTGGCTTTGTTAGTTCCTTTTTCGTTGATGTCTTTCCCCGTCCATTCAACATCAATTCCTGCTTCTTTAAAAGCCATATCAATAAATGTTCTAACATCATGTGTTTCTCCAGTTGCCAAGACATAATCGTCAGCTGTTTCTTGCTGCAGCATCAACCACATGCCCTCAACGTAATCTTTTGCATGTCCCCAATCTCGTTTTGCATCTAGATTGCCAACATATAATTTTTTCTGTAAACCAAGTTTTATACGAGCAACTGCACGAGTAATTTTTCTAGTGACAAAAGTTTCTCCTCTCAAAGGACTTTCATGATTGAAAAGTATCCCGTTACAAGCATAAATCCCATATGCTTCTCTATAGTTTTTTACAATCCAAAAGCCATACAATTTTGCAACAGCATAGGGACTTCTGGGGTAAAATGGGGTTGTCTCACTTTGCGGAACTTCCTGTACTTTACCGTATAATTCAGAAGTGGAAGCTTGATAAAATTTAGTTTTCTTTTCTAATCTCAATATCCGAATTGCTTCAAGAATACGGAGTGTGCCAATTGCGTCTGTGTTAGCAGTATATTCGGGTACCTCGAATGAAACTTGAACATGTGATTGTGCTGCAAGGTTGTAAATTTCGTCTGGCTGCGTTTCTTGAATGATTCTAACTAAATTTGATGAATCTGTTAAATCACCGTAATGAAGAAAGAAGTTTACATTTTCTTCGTGTTGGTCTCGATACAAATGATTGATTCTGTCAGTATTCAATGAAGAACTTCTTCTTTTTACACCGTGTACGATATAATCTTTTTCTAAAAGTAATTCAGCTAGATATGCTCCATCTTGCCCAGTAATTCCCGTTATCAGCGCTACTTTTTTCATCTACAAATTTTAGGATAACAAATTTAGTTAAAAAAGTGACGAAATCTTATTGGCTTGGAACATTTGCAGAAGAGCCTTCTTCTATCGATTTCGTGTCTAATGCATCTCTTAAACCATTGCCAACGAGCATGAAAGATAATACCATAATCATGATGGCAATACCAGGTAAAATGGCCAAATAAGCTTTCCCCGTTGTTATAAAACCTTGGTGTTCATTTATCATTCTTCCCCAAGAAGCCATTGGAGGTTGGACTCCTATACCTAGATAGCTTAATCCAGCTTCAATTAAAATAGCAGAGGCAAAATTAGCAGCAGAAATAACAATTACCGGCCCCATAACATTAGGCAAAACATGTCGTATCACGATTCGAGCGTTACCAAACCCAAGTGCTTTTCCTGCTTCAATAAATTCCTGTTCTCTTAAACTCATTACTTGACCCCGAACAACGCGAGCAACTTCAACCCACATTGTTAAACCCACAGCGATAAAAATTTGATAGAAACCTTTACCAAGTGCGAATGTAATTGCAATGACCAATAATAAAGTTGGTATTGACCAAACAACATTAATTATCCACATTATTGCATCATCAATCCATCCCCTAAAATAACCTCCGATAGAGCCCAAAAGGATTCCGATTAAAAGTGATATTACAACAGAAATAAAGCCAACTGATAGTGAAACAAGAGTTCCTGCCATTAGTCTAGATTGTAAATCTCTTCCAAATTGATCCGTACCTAACCAATAGTTTTTTTTATAAATGTGCTTTTCGACAACCTCTTTTTGAAGATCTGTGATCGAACGAGTAATCCTTCCTTCATTAAGAACATAGAAGCTGATGTTACCTTGCCCATCTTCACTGTACTTATTGTTTGAATCTACGGAGTATATAATGTCAGCAAGTTTTAGGGGTATTTTTTTTCCTGTAAAGTCTTTATTTTTACCCGTATATACTTCAACAATTATGTCGCTTCCTGTAAATTCATAACTATAAATAGGGATAGATTTATATTCATCTTCCCGACCTCCATTCATCATCCGCCAAATAAATGATGGTCTTTCAATGTCTTTATTTTTTCTATACCGAATCATTTCAACCTCAAAACCAGGGTTCTTTTTTGCTAATTCTAATATTTGTGTATTAGAATTAACAGTAAAATCTGGTCGAATCAATGACCCACAAATTGTAATAAAAGCCGCTAAGGCTATTACTAGCATCCCGAAAACGGCAATCTTATTCTTTTTTAGCTTTTGCCAAGCATAAAAGGACAGCGAATGAGAGTATTTATCTTTTTTATTAGACATAATTAATATTGCCTTCCTTTCCAGGAATAACCCTTGATTAAGCTTGATGCTGCTATAATTGGAATAGTAAGCACATTAAATATTTCTGTAATTACAATCAACCAAAGTAGCCTTTTTTCCCTAAAAAATCTGGCCACCAAAAATAAAAACAAAAAATCAATAAAGCATTTAAGAACAAATGGAATCATAAAAAACCCTATCAATTTTATATTTACTACGCCCAGGATTAATAGAATTAGCAATAATGAGTTAGAGAGAAAGATAATGAGCCCTAAAACTTTTGAAAAAGTATTTTGATGACTACTGATTTTTGATGCCCAACGAATTCTTTGATTAAGGTATTTAGCTAAGTTTTTTTGGGGCGCAGTGCGAACTGTACAATCAATATTTTTCAGTATCTTGATCGAATTAGGATAAACATTATTGAATTTATTCATAAGCAAAATATCGTCTCCTGTGGGGACATTGTCAATAAGATAATAACCATTAAGATCTGTAAATGTTTTTTTTTCAAAAATTAGATTCGCACCATTACTCAATATTTTATGATTATGAGCGTGGGTTGAAATAGCGGTGCCTGTGAGACTTAGAAAGTCTAACGCTTGTATTTTGTCAAAGATGTTTTGATAGTTAAAAAGTACGGGGCCAACAATCATTTTGGCGTTTGTTTCACAATAAAATTGATTAATGCATTTTAGCCAAGAGGATTGGAAGTTGCAATCTGCGTCTGTTGTAATAATTATTGGATTATTGGCCATCGCAATTCCTAACTCTAGTGCAGCTTTTTTACCTTTTTTTTTTAAATCAAATAGTTTTGCGTTAGATAAATTTTTAATTTTTTCAGCTGTAATATGTGCCGAGTTATCGGTTGAATTATCGTTTACTAGAATTAGCTCAAAAAAATCTGTGGGGTAGTTGAGTTCACTTAACGATTGAATACAAGTCTCTATTGATTCTTTTTCATTACGAAAAGGAATGATTATTGAAAATTTGGCAGCTGGGTGTTGGATTCGTACCGTGTTGGAATTTGATTTTAACCATCCCATAATTAGATAAAGCACAAGAAGTAAATAGCTAGAAAAAATCGTGATAATAGTTAATAACAGAAAGTGTATCATTTCCTATTCGATTTAACAAATTTTGCTTGGAAAATAAACCCAACGCCCAACAAAGAAGGGATAGCTATATTAATTAGCCACAATGTAAATGTAGCTGAAATAATCCCAATTTGATTGACGCTAAACAAACCAATAAATAACAGTGAAGTAGCCTCACGAATTCCAATTTCTATTAATGCAGGAGTAGGTATTGTAGCGATTACAAAAAATGCAGCGCTAATGGCAATTATTGCATTTACTAGAGATATGTCTACGTTAAAAATATGCAACAGAATAATGAATTGTGTCGTAAATATTAAGTATCTACCAAAGCTGAAGTAGAGGGTGTTTTTTAGCTCGCTGAATGAATACGTTTTAAAAACGTGTGCATATTTAGTAAGGCGATTTAATACTTTGATGTTTTTTGTAATAGTAAAAATTAAAGATGAATTAAAATAAAAGATTGGGGCCATGGTTACAATGCAAAACAGAATAATACAAAGTGAATATTGCATTATTGACTCTATATTAAATCGATTTTGTAATAGCAAGGTAATTAGCGCTAGCCCTCCAAAAAAAATGGTAATGGTTAGCTGACTTAGACTTCCTATTATCGTAATTAATGCCGCTTTTATTCTATCGGCATTGTTGATATAAGCAATTCTACCTAAAAATTCTCCAGTTCGATTGGGCATAATAGCAGAAATTGTAATACCAGAAAGAATTGCTTTAACAGCATTAGTGATGGATACATCCTCAATTTTACGCACTAAATATTGCCATTTTTTTGTTTCAAGAAACCAATTGATTGGCATCAATAATATGGACAGAAAGAGACCTAAACTTGTAAATTGGTTTGAAGAGAGTAGGATATAATAAGATTGTATTTTATCTATATCTTCATTTTTAAAAATTTCCGTATAGAGAAACCAGAGTGCGCAAATAACTATAGCTAACTTAACAATCAAGGACACTATTTTAATAGCTTTGTTATTCAACTTCATACAAGTGCAAAAGTAGTTTATTGAGTTCAGAAAGAATAATATTAGGAATTGACCCGGGAACTACAATTATGGGGTACGGTGTTATTAAGGTAGTTGGAAAGACACCTGAAATGATTACGATGGGTGTTATTCATCTGAATAAATTGGCAAATCATCCATTAAAGTTGAAGCGTATTTTTGAAAGAACTTTATCGTTAATTGATGAATACTGTCCAGATGAAATGGCCTTTGAGGCACCATTTTACGGGAAAAATGTTCAGTCCATGCTGAAACTTGGCCGGGCTCAAGGTGTTGCAATGGCAGCAGGTTTATATAGAGATATCCCCACGACAGAATATGCACCAAGAAAGATTAAGCAATCTATTACCGGAAGCGGAACAGCATCTAAGGAACAGGTGGCTGCTATGTTAAAAAGTGTTTTAGGAATAGAGATACCAAAGCTGTTAGATGCTACAGATGGTTTAGCGGCAGCATTATGTCATTCGTATCAAGGTGGAATAGGAGTAGAAGGGAAGAAATATTCTGGCTGGGATTCTTTTCTTAAAGATAACCCAAATAGAAAAGGTTAGAGCTTGTCAATAATTGCCGTGGCTATTTTTTGCATTTCTTCAGGCGGTAAATGCAACTTAGGTCTAGAGAAATCAATATCACTCACGTTGTCGATAGGTACCAAATGAATATGAGCATGTGGAACTTCTAACCCTATTATAGCAACACCGATTCTTTGGCAAGGGATAGCTAATTTCATCGCAGCGGCTATTGATTTAGAAAACATGTTCAATTCATTAAAAAGATCTTCTTCTATATCAAAATAGTAATCTACTTCTTTTTTAGGAATAACTAAAACGTGACCTTTTGCTAAAGGACTTATGTCCAAAAACGCATAGCACGATTCAGTTTCTGCTATTTTATAACATGGGATTTCTCCGGCTATTATTTGCGAAAATATCGACATCACTAACGTGTAATTTCTAAGATTTTAAACTCAGTAACACCAGCTGGCGTATTTATCTCTGCTATATCTCCAACTACTTTACCTAATAGTCCTTTGGCAATTGGAGATTCAATAGATATTTTTTTTAATTTTAAGTCTGCTTCATTTTCGGCCACTAAAGTATAACTGACTTCGAAACCATTTTTTAAGTTTTTAATTTTCACCTTAGATAGCGCTAGAACTTTAGTGGTATCTAATTGCGATTCATCAATTAAACGGGCGTATGCTAGTTTATTTTTAAGATCTGAAATCTTCGCCTCCATGATTCCTTGAATTTCCTTAGCTGCGTGATATTCCGCATTTTCCGAAAGATCACCCAAATCGATTGCCGCGCCAATTTGTGCAGATACCTTTGGGCGCTCTACGTGTTCTAACTGGTAGATTTCATCTTTTAAATTTTGTAATCCTTTTTCCGTGTAATAAGCAGTTTGCGACATAATATTAATTGTTATAAATTAAAAGAACCCCGTTGGGGGTTCTTTTGAGTTCGATATGTATAATAAAGATTATAGGTTAACTCTAATACCTACACTGTGATTTCCTCCCATAGGGTTTGTTGATCTATAAGCATAATCAATGTCTAAAGTAGATCCATTTTTGTTTAGGGGAACTTGGAAAGTAAGTCCTGCAGTAGGCCCTGCATTAAATGTGGTTCTTGTATCCAGGGAGAATATCCCTTCCTCATATAAATACCCAGCGCGAAACATAACTAACTGTCTAAAACCATATTCTAAACCAAACCTTATTTGATCTTTCCCGAATGAGTTAGAGGTAAAGTTACCTGCAGCTGTAATTCTGTGCATAGACTTAACCTCTCCTGATACAGAATCAACACTTTCTCCCAGATAATAATCATAAGAGCCACCTATATTTAACAAAGCTGGTAATTCATATGCTTCAGTTCTCCATTCAACGGTAAATTCTTCTTCATCAATAGTAGTAGTATAGGAAAAACCGTCACCAGCATAGTTCATTTTAGGCCCAACATTTTTCAAAGCTATACCGAATTTCACTTGATCTTTTTCTCCAGTAACATAACGTACACCCATATCGAAAGCAATACCCGATGCTTTAGCATTTGATATTCCTTCACTAATCACTTTCATGCCTATACCTCCATAAATACTATTGGAGAATTCTTTAGCGAAGCCCAAGTTAATAGTTGTAAGTTTTGGCGCGAATGTTCCAATTCCTCCTTCAGGTAAATCTTCAGTAGTAATATCGATGTCACCAAAGTTCATGTTTTGAACACTTAAACCTAAAACACCTGTTTCACCAACTCTCTGGGATAGCCCAAAAGACTGTATATTAATTCCCGATCCCGCGAACCAACTCGTATTTGCAAACATTATCTCAGTTTTAGGTGTAAACGCTAAACCAGCAATATTTGTATAGGTTGCTTCTAGTCCTGTTACAGACGCTGAATTTGCACCTGCCCAACCTGAACTTCTAGCCCAAGGATTAATAAGTAATTGGCTTGCCCCTGCTTGTCCAGCTCTATCTTTATTTCCTGCAAAGGAAGAAGTAGATAGCGCAACCAATGCAACTATAAAACTTGTATTAAATATCCTTTTCATATATTTTGTTTTATGTCTATAAATTTTGTTCTTAGAATGAATCTAAATCAGTTGGCCTAAGCGCACCAAACCATTTTAACACAACTTCACCTACTTCCGGCACCGCAACATGAATTAAGTAAACTCCACTAGCAATGGGAACGAACGTATTGTTTTTTAAGTCCCAATCTATATAAGTTTGTGAGTTATCGTCTTTCGAATACTGTCTAATCAACGTTCCATTAACAGAGTAGATAGTAATGGTACATTGATCAGGAAGATTCACTATTTTGACTTTATTATCTAACCGACTTTCTTCGTATTGGGAATAAGCATAATAAGGGTTAGGAACAATATTAATTAAGTCTAGCACACTGGAATCAGCAGAGGCATCATTAATTATTGATGCTAGTTCAGCAGTGCTATAGTTAAACATTGGTAAGCCATTGTTTATAACAGGTTTTACAACATCTTTAATATTATTGGCAATAGAAACTAACGTATTAGTGTCTGCAACGAATGCATCACCTCTAACCAAAGTATCACCTGAGTGAATTACTGGACCTGCATTCACCCAGTAGGAATCACCTATGGTCAGACCATCCGCTAAATCTATGGATGATTGGCTTCCGAGTGTTTCAAAAGGTTTTCTAACTCTTAATTTAATAGTTGCATCCGTTGCTAATAAATTAGCATCAGTTTGCAGAATAGGGAAGCCCACCCACATGCAAGAACCATAAACTTTAATTGCATTAAGGTCGTATAGATTGCCTGACGAACCAGGTGTTGAATTCTCAAGGTTTTCATAAGCAAATTGACCTGCGTCATAAGCTGGCATCCTCTCGCTTAACTCATCAAAGTATCCGAATGTTTCATCTTGTCTGACCGCATTATTACGGAAAACAAAGATAAAGTGTTGACCAGCAAGACGAACTCCCTCAAAAGGTCCGTCATCAACTAAACGATCGGTTGGATTCCATAACATATCACTACCATTTTCTCCTTCAAGAATGTCTAGTGAATTCTCACCGAAGGCCATGTTTAATCTTTCTCCTGTTTCAACGTTAATCGCGTAACCAGGGAACCATCCCATTCCATAAGGTGAGATGTAATTAGGATCTCCTTCATTATCGCTAACTGTGGAAGAGGCAGGCCAATCATAGGCATTACCATCTTGATCGACTGAGGCAGATTGTCTTAATCGACCTTTAAGTGCTCCAGCAACTTCGTCATTAGGTAATCCAGCTGAAGGCCCGACTCCTAATTCGCCCTTACTGTCAATTGGATTATCCCCCATTTCAAGAACGGGGCATCGTGTCCATTTCGTTTTATCATCAGTAAATATAATATCAACACTACTAAGGTCAGCCAAAGAACCTAACAACCTATCCATTATAACTGATGAAGAAACTAGACTCAAATCATTTGGCATCGCTCCCCAAATTTCTTTTGAACAAAGCCTTGCTGGTGCCCAGGTACCATCCAAAATACTTTCATATGGCGCATAATTTTCGTATGAAAGCCAATCTGTAGCAGCTGTGCCGATAGAGATCCAATCGAATAGTGAATCTCCATCTTGATCAGGTATGCCACTTAGCCAAGGCAAAGAGTCGTTAGCAAAACTTATTGACGCATCAATAATTCCGAATGTTCCGTCTGCATCATTTCCAGGCTTTTCTGGTTGCTCTACAAAGATTGATATTCCCCAGTCTAAAACTAGTTCTTCGTTTCCAAATCCAATATTTCTAGTTGAGTAGATAGAGTCATTAAGAGGATCAGAACTAGGAACAGATCTATAAACAACATAGTACGCATCATCAATGGAGCCATTATCAGTAGAATCTTTGAATTGAATAGTGAATTCTCCACCTTTTACATTTAAAGGGTCAATAACTTTACAGACTATAGGAGTTCCGTTAACTTCATAAACCGGATTTTGAACTATCCAAGGAGCACCTTTCATAATAGAATCTATACTTTCCTGTTTAAGACTTAAATTAAAGCCACCATTTCCAGTTCCTTCTATTCGCGTTAATTCCAGAGATTCTCCATAGGTTGAATTCGCAACTGTTCCACCATTTTCTGGTGTAGAATTGTGTGGAATAGCAGATATGACTTTAATTCCTCCTGTTGGTGATTTTCTACTTTCTAAGTATGGCGTAGTTTGAGATTCAGGGTTATTAGCATCGTAAGGGATGAAATTATTATATGCATAGGCTACAGCAATAAAATAATATGTTTTGTGGTTGATTAATTTTCTATCGCCTGTGGCGAATAAATCTTCTTTAACTTGAAGCGAGTGAGCGATTCCTTTGTCTCCACCATCAACCATTTCTTCAACGAATGTGAAACCTGTTTCAACATCAAATGTATAGTTGTAAATTTTACCAACTCCATCTCTAATATCGCCTTGGTATATTAATCGTGCTCTATCGATATCGCCTAGCGAAGATGCATCAACGGAAGCATCCTTAACTTGGTAGACTTTGTACCCTTGAAATTGATATGCTCGATAGTCATTCTTTTCTGTTTGAGTTAAGATATTATAGGTAGTATCAGTGCCATCAATTACGGCCGTTGAATCAGGGGCCACAATAAATGCATTAACTTCATAATATTCCTCCTTATTGTTGTTAGAAATGGTAGGATTATCGATGTACAAAATAATCTCATTATTTAATTCCTGAGCACTTAAAACTGGAGCATCGGGACCACCAAGTAATCTAAAACAGTTGTCAAACAATGCCTGGGTTTTTTCATCAGCGCTAATCATGGCAGCTACTGAACCTTGGGAACCACCTGTAGAAGATCGGGCCCAAACGATGCCAATAGTAATGTCGTTTACAGAACCTGGAAGTAATGTAAAGGGACCAGCTGATTGGATAAAGCGTCTGTCTGCTGGTGTATTACCTTCTGCAGCTTCAGTCCAGCCTCTTGGATCAGCATAGCCGGGGTCTACTCCTTGGGTCCCCCAGTTTAATGGGTCTGAATTACCAGGGAACATAAAATCTGCTTCCATTGTGCCTCCAGAATTTGGATGACCTGTTCCACCAAAGACCATTCTGGCACCATCTTTCCAATAAGAACGAAGGTATTGGTAATATTCTGAACCTTGGTCTGGGTCGGTACAACAAGAAGCACCAGTTCTGTTAAACCAAACGAACCTTCGCATTCCATATCGTTCATTATCTATCACACCATCGCCATAGCCAATTCCATTTAGTGCTTCTCCTTCACTAATGCCTTCTAAATTATCAATTCCATCAGCATCTTGGTAGGGGCCTTCAAAAAAGTCAATACCAATTGCAGGTGGATTTGCGCCATATCCTGCAGCACCCTGATCGTCTAAATCAGTGTCATCACCATTGTAACAATAACCTAAGCCTCTAGTTACATCACATCCAACAAAATCATCATTTGCACCACCTAAGTCTGGATCACAGAAAACACCAAAATATGTTTCTGTTAATGTGAACGATGAACGATTTACTAGTTCGTAGTTACAGAAAGTCATATTATTGACCTCGTCATTAGTAGCAAAACTAAAAGCTTGTGCTCTTATTTCCATACCAATCGAGTTAGAGCCAGTTTCCGTATGCACGTTTCCTTTGTCGTTAAATACCCACCAGAGGTTTTGGTCACCATATATACTTGTTTTTCTGTCCCCACATTCTGTTTCAGAACTATTTAATTCATAACCAGGATAATCTCCATCATTGGGGTTGTAAAGGCCATCTCCGTTTCTATCATAAAAGGGCGCTAAATAAAAATCTTCATTATACGGATCATAATTTCTCCCATGCGCAGGCCATTCATACATAATTGTTGGTGGGGCATATTCAGGGAAGTCGTCCGCTTGAGTATTTGTTCCGTTCTCAGCATCTAAAATTCCGGCATCGTACCATTGAGCAAATCTTTTTACATCAATCCTAGTAGTTGTGAAGTGGCGGTCATAAGCCGCACAAGTTGCCGGGTCAAGATCAAAATTCTCTGTACTCAAGGGGCCTGTCCAGTAATCTACGTTACCACCTGCACGATATCTTTGGGCTGCAACTTTTAATTGCCCCGATACATCTTTTCCACCCAACCATAGCGCTCCAGCAAACATTGAATGACGCCCTGATTCTTTTGGAACTTCAAATTTCGGATTGACTAAATCCCACCACATATCTCCACCGGTTTGAACGATAAGTTTAATATTATTTATATCCAAATCTGTTGCTGTGGTAGCTGGCGTACAACCTGCAGCAATTGATGGAGAGCCTGGACCTTTCTGAGCTACATCATTATTTCTCCCAAAAGAAGAAAGAGCCACAAGGGATGAAAGTAAGTATATGCTTAGTTTTTTCATCTGTTTGATTTATTATTATCTTTAGTTTAAAAGTTTACCATCAATCCCAAACGAATTCTTCTAGGAAGTGTGTAATTACTTTGATCATTTGCTTTAATACTATAGAGCTCTCTATATGACTGCGGATCGTTTTGAGAGTTAATAGCGTTTTGGAATTGGGCAGCAACTAAATAACCATCATCGTCTGCATTTCCTGTAAATCGGTAAACATCTAAAACATTAATATTGTTAAGTAAATTCATTAGCTGCATGTAAACATTAATGTTTACTGATTTTGCATTATCTTCCTTGCCCATAGTTAATTCTATATCTCTATCTATACGAGCATCAATTCTGTAGGTAAATGGAAGTCTCGACCCATTAATTGTCCCTTCTAAAGATCCTGCTTGAGGAGAGATAGGAGCTCTTGCAGTAACTTGCTGCTGCTTATTGTATGGTGTTCCAGAACCACTAGTAAAAACAAAGTTTGCTCCAGTATTTGCTAAAATTTGCTTATCCATTAAAATAGGTCCATTGTAATCTTTCCCATCTGCATATCTATAATCAAACGTACCAACGATAGCATGTCGTTGATCGTAGGTTAATGCAGTTAGAGTTTTTAGATTAGGTTTTCCTGCTCTAATTAAGTTTAAGCTACCATTGGCATTTGATCCTGTTCCATCAGCGTATTGAAGTGTATAAGAAACTTTGGCCCAGATGTTTCCGCTTCTTCTCAAATCATAGGCAACGGTGAGTCCTTTAATGGTAGCAAAATCAATATTGTCATATGTAATATAAGTTTGCGGAAAGGCATCTTGGCGATTTACTATCGCCACCATATCTCTAAGTTCTCTATAGAATGCAGAAAGTTTAAGAGAGGAACTATTATTAATTTTTTGTTGGAAACCAAGTTCATAGTCTATCGTTTTCTCAGGTTTTAGGTTGGGATTGTTGATTTGATTTTGACCTACTCCGGCAATATAGTAGTAATCAATTAAGTTTAAACGAGCCCCAGAGGTTGGTCGTTTCGCTAAAATATCATAGTGAGCGAAGAACAGCGCTTCATCAGAAATAGGGAAAGAAAATGCAACTCTAGGCATAAATGTATTTTGCGGCTTGTAATCAACAAAAGATTCAGAAGAAATATCAGCACCTTCGGTTTTTGTTGGGTCTGTAAGCAAAGGGGCAATACCTGTAGGAGTTCTTAATGTTGAAGCGTCTTCAATTTCTGTACCCTCAGCATTGAACCAAGTGTTAGTAGATGGGTCTCTAAAACCAACAACTCCCGTAGGGTTAGATAGATTATCTACATAAACAACATAATCTTCACCAATTGTATTAGGACGAAGTGTAGGGTCGTAAACATCATTTTGAACACCATATTGACTTAAGTCTTGGCTTGCCCTGGCAGTTGGGAATAGCGAAAATTCATCTGCTAAAACGCTTTGATTTCCATCATATCTGTCAACACGAAGACCTATATTAAAAACTAAATCATCAAAAGCGAATTTATCTTGAATATATCCTGCAACATAGATTGGTCTAAACGCTCCAATTGGTCTTGTTAAGTTACCATACTCATCTCGAGCAGTAAAGTAGTCATCGATTGTTGGGTTTCCTCTTTCTATTTCTCCATAATGATTATAACCATAATAAGTTAGCTGGACATTGTTTCTGTCTTGTAAGATTTCGTCAGCAGAGAAATAGCTGGCTTTTAGGGCATCTGGACCATAAGAATCAAAATCTATCCAATCTAGTCCATCCGTATCATAACCTAAAGACTCTCTCAGGTTATAGTCAAAGAAGTATTGTTCCTCATCGTCATCAAACCTATTATATTCTCCGGGAGAAGCATTTAGCCTTTCATAAGTCACATATGGGTAAGGGGAGCCTTCACCAGTAGTAATGTCAGGGTCAAAAGTATCAGACGTAGGATCATTGTCTAAATTTCTAATGTGGTTATTAGTAAAAAGACGAGCAATTGTCCAAAGAGCTGTTGGGTTCATTACGTATCTTCTATCCGTTCTCTGTTCATATTCAAAACCAACTGTTATAGCGTGATCCTTAATATCGGCAGATCCTTGAGCTGTAATTCGGTGTTGATTTTGTTTTTGTTTGTCATAAGTTGGAAATTGATATGCGGGACCTCTCCACAATCCGTAAATGTTCTCGGGGACATCTCCATTTAATAGCCCACCATTTTGCTGTATGTTTTGCACATTCCTTAGGTAAAAGTTTCGTTCTCCATTAGCTAATGCTTCAGGATCTTGAGCTAATGGAGAGTTGTAAACTGGCGCTCCCTGAGCTTCACTTTCTGCAAAATCCCACCCATAAAGTTCATAATAAGATTGGGTGTAATTTGCACCCAATTCGTTTACTGTACTTGGAACAAAAGCAATTAGTGTATCCTCATAAGTTTCGTGATTCATGAATCCAACATTAAATACTTGGCCTGCATCTAATCGCGAATAAAATGGTTGGTCGTAAGTAGTAAATTGGCCAATGTAACCATAGCTAAACAAATCATTTTTATGAGAGCCGTCATATCTGTTTCTATAATTTTCTTGATAATCATATTGAATCGTGTAAAATGCATTTTTAATTGTTGATGCAGACTCCTGTTCTTGCTCACTTGTATTATTATTAAAGCGTTGCGTGAATCTTCCATATACTCTCCAATCTATGTCATTAACAACACGATTGTTTTCGTAATTAAGCAGCGAGTAGCTATTTATATAATCGTTTCGGTAGATATAATCGATGTTTCCACCAAAAGTTAAATTAGCATTGGTTCCAAGGTTAAAATCTAGCTTTCCTTGAACCACGAAACCTTGTTTACGCGCATTTTTCTTTGTTTTACTTTTTTCTAAGTCACTCAAGCGCAAAAATTCAGCTTCTTGAAAAGTACCTGCTCCATTAGTTGCTCTTCGCAAAGGGTTAGCATTAATTGCAGCTAATTTTGAGTCTTTTATGTACCAAACACCAATTCCAGATGGGGTTTCATCTACAATATTTGTAAAATTACCTGCAAGAAAGAAACCTGCTAATGGGTCAGTCTTATTACCTGCAGTATCTTTTTTGAATAGAATTGGACCTGACAGGCTATATTCCAATAAGTTGTAACCATATGCATCTAAACCGACCATTTTGTTTCCAAGTTTATAGCCAGAAGTAATGTATTCAATTCCCCCAAATACATCTTTAGAAGCTCCACGTGTAGTAATATTAATTACCCCACCCGTTACATCACCATATTGGGCGGGAACCCCACCCGTTACAACTGTCACCTGTTCAATAGCAGATTGAGGCAGGTTAGATCCACCTCTAACTTTAATACCATCGATGAAATAATAATTAGCATCTGATCTACCACCACGCATGTTTAGATCGCCATTACCATCATCTTTAGAGTATACTCCACCTACTGTTGTTGCAACAGAAGTAGCAGATCTTCCCGGCATTCTCATAATGTCTTCACGCGTAACTGTACCCCCAGAGGCAGTATTATCTTTAGAGATTAACGGAACAGTGTATTCAATAACCTCAAACTCCTCCATTTCAATTGCACTCCCTGTTAAATTAAGATCTTGAAACGTAATTTTATCAGCATTCACAACAACTCTATTAATTTGTAATGGTTGATATCCGACAAACCTTGCTTTAACCGTATATGAGCCAGCTGGGATTGGTTTGATGTTAAACTTTCCATCAAAATCGGTTGAGCCTCCTGCGACTTGAGTGCCATTTGACTCAACGACAACATTAACAAAAGGCAGTGGTTCTCGGGTTTCTCCGTCTAAAACTTTACCTTTAAGTGATCCTTGACCGTTTTGCGCAAATGCCATCGTCAACGAAGCAAAAGCAATAATAACCGTAGAAAGTAATTTTCTTAGCATGGGTTTGATATTAATTCTTATTTCCTATATAAAATTAAAGCGCGTAAAGATAGAAATAAAATAGTGTCAAAAGCAAACTTTGAAATCATTTGGGTGACAGATATCTCAAATATAGGAAAGCAAAAAAGATTTGACTTTAATTAATTAGTTTTCGGTTGATTTTTTAATGTAAACGGCATTCAAATTATACCAATTGCTGGGTAGCTTTAATATTCGGGGCGATTGAGAATCGTGTTGTGAATTATAGCTTCTCTTAAATCGAACTCACTCTCTTGAAGCCTTTGTAAAAGCTCATTTTTCTGATTAAAATTTGTTTTAGGTTCTTTTATAATTGGAGGATTTGTTTTTTCTGAATGTTCAAGGTTTTCATAATCAAGGGGTGCAGCTTTTTGAATGGAATCAGTATAAGATGGCTTTTGTTTTTCTACAAAAGGGGTATAAGAATTTTCGGTATTATTTGGTGTTGTTGTTTTTGTATCTGGATCAATAAATTCTTTGATGAGATCGTCTAAGGTTCCTTTTGATGTTTTATTAGGTTGCGCTTCCTTTTTTCTGTTTTTTATGAAGCCAGATATTAACCCAATGAGAACGATAGCTACATATATTAAATCGCTTGCGTCCATTAAAAGCCTTTATTTCTATTTTTAAAAAGACGCACAATAAAAAAATCACCTTTATGTTCGTTTACTTTTTTTGCCTTTTTCTTTGATTTTTTCATACGTTTTCTAGTCTTTTTTTCTTGGATAGCCATGTGCTGATTATTCATTGCTATTTGCGCTTGTTCTTCCTCCGCTTCTTGCTGTATACGTTGCTTAAGAACACGTTGTTCTTGCTTTTTTTGAGACTCGCCATTTTGCCCATATATCGGAATGCAAGCGAACATCAATAGAGCAATAAATAGATATTTTTGACCAGAAATCATCTAATTCGTAAGTTTGTAAAGAAAAATAAAAGTATGAATTATTTTATTAGTGTTTTTACATTTATCATTTTATTGTTTTTTGTCGGTTGCAGGCAGACTAACACCAGCGGCATTCCATATGTGCAAGTAAATATTAAGTTATATACAACGGACCCAGTTTTTTTTAATCTAAATGCGGTTGGCGGATGGGAATATATCAATGGAGGATCAAAAGGAATTTTAGTTTATAGAAGCGGCATTGATGAATTCAAGGCTTATGATAGACATTGCCCTTATCAGCCAAACGATGCCTGCTCTATTGTTGCTGTGGATTCTTCTAATATAATGGCTGTAGATACTTGTTGTGGATCGCAGTTTGTGATTACGGACGGACAAGTGACGAAAGCTCCTTCCGTTGAGCCACTTAAGGAATATCAAACTAGTTATGATGGTTCTGTTTTAATCATCACCAACTAAAGATTGAATAGTGCATTTTACAAAACAAAGAAGGCTCCAATTGGAGCCTTCTTTGTTTTATGTGATAAAACATTCTAGTAGCGGTAGTGGTCTACCTTGTATGGACCTTCAACTTTTACATCGATATAGTCTGCTTGTTCTTGAGTTAGAACTTCTAGTTCAACTCCAATTTTAGCTAAATGTAATTTGGCTACTTTTTCATCAAGATGCTTAGGCAGCATATAAACTTCATTTTTATATGCTTCAGAATTCTTCCATAATTCTAACTGAGCGAGTGTTTGGTTTGTGAATGAATTACTCATTACAAAAGATGGATGTCCTGTTGCGCATCCCAAATTTACTAATCTCCCTTCAGCAAGAACAAAAATGATATTACCGTTAATATTGTACTGGTCAACCTGTGGCTTAATGGTGTCTTTTGTGTGGCCATAATTTTCATTTAACCATGCCATATCAATTTCATTGTCGAAGTGCCCGATATTGCAAACGATAGCTTGATCTTTCATAGCCTCAAAGTGACGCCCTTGAATAATGTTAAAGTTGCCAGTAGTAGTGACAATAATGTTAGCTTCTTTACAAGCATCATCCATTTTCTTCACTTCGTATCCGTCCATTGCCGCTTGTAAAGCACAAATAGGGTCGATTTCGGTAACAATTACTCTTGCACCGGCACCACTTAATGAGGCGGCTGAACCTTTACCAACATCGCCATATCCAGCAACAACAGCAACTTTACCTGCCATCATAACATCTGTTGCTCTTCTAATAGCATCGACCAAAGATTCTTTACATCCGTACTTATTGTCAAATTTAGATTTAGTAACAGAATCGTTTACGTTAATTGCGGGCATCACGAGAGTTCCATTTTTCATTCGATCATAAAGTCTATGAACGCCCGTAGTAGTTTCTTCAGACAATCCTTTTATGTTGGCGCATAATTCTGGGTATTTATCAAAAACCATGTTGGTTAAATCACCACCGTCATCAAGAATCATATTTAGAGGTTTTCCATCTTCAAAACCCATTATGGTTTGGTCGATACACCAATCAAACTCTTCATCGGTTAACCCCTTCCAGGCAAATACAGGAACACCCGCAGCTGCTATAGCTGCTGCGGCTTGGTCTTGTGTAGAAAAAATGTTGCAAGAAGACCAAGTCACTTCGGCTCCTAAAGCAGTCAAGGTTTCAATTAATACAGCGGTTTGGATTGTCATATGCAAGCACCCCGCAATTCTAGCACCTTTTAATGGTTGTGAGGCGCCATATTCTTCTCTTAAACTCATTAAGCCAGGCATTTCAGCCTCAGCAATTGTAATTTCTTTACGACCCCACTCTGCAAGTGAAATGTCTTTTACTTTGTAATTCATAGTATCTACAGACATATAAATGTGTTTATGTTTTTAAAATTTGGAGTGCAAATATACAAAAAACACCTCTAACTCCATAGTTAGAGGTGTTAGAAATTAGATATTAATTTTTTATTTTGTTAGCTTCCAAACAAATTCACCTAAGTGATTAATGTAGCCCTGTGTCCCTTCTTTTAATGAGCCAATTCTAACATAGGCCAATCCATTTACAAATTCTGAAGGCACTGTGAATTGATGAGCTATGACAATTTTTCCATTTTTATCTGTGTATCCCCATTCCATGTCACGTCCAGAATTTTTCCCAACACAAGCTAAGCCATCCTGGAAATGATGTGATCCGTCATTATTTGGTTCGATAATAATTTTACCAGCTTTGTCAATGTAGCCATATTTTCCATCTTTTACTGAACCAACACGCACTATAGCACGTTCTTCGTCAAAGTAAAATGCTTTATCATAAGTAGCTTCTAAAACGAATTTACCAGTTTTATCTATAAAACCCCATTTGCTATCGTTTCTTTCCCTCACGTTTGCCATCCCTTCCCAAAAATCGAAACAATCATCAAATATTTCTTCAATAACTAATTTACCAGTTTTGTCTATAAAACCCCATTTTTTTCCATCGCTGCTAACTCTCGCCAATCCCTCATGGAAGTCGTAAGCTAAGTGATAAGTTGGAAGAAGGACAATTCTACCTGTATGATCGATAAAGCCATAGTCATCTAATTCGTTTTCTTTTTCGATGTGGTGATACCTAGCAAATCCCTCTCTAAAGCTGTACGCAAAATCAGCATCTTTTAGCGTAATAACAGATTTGCCCATTCTATCGATGTAAAACCATTGGCCTTCTTTTTTAACACAAGCTAAATCTTCACTAAAGTCACGGGCTTCATCAAACTGCGGCTCAATAACTACTTTGCCTTTGTGGTTAATGTATCCATATAATCCTCCTTGTTTAATTCGGCCATATCGTTCAGAAAAATCATATCCTTTCTCAAATTTAGGCTCAATGATAACTTTGCCTTCTATGTTGATGAATCCGTATAAGCCATCTTGCTTAATTGGATACAAGTGCTGAGAAAAAAGATTAGTGCTTAAAAACATTAGAAGAATGCTAGTTGCTAAAAGAGTTTTTGTGTTTTTCATATTTACGTAAATTAAGAGGTAAATGACGAAAGTAAGTAATATTTTAAAAAGACACGATTTTTTGTTTTTTAGACCGATAAATTACTTATCGAGGACGAAATCCCGGTTGATTTAATATGGAAGATTTATTACTTTTGTGCTAATGATTAATGATATAATTACTAATTCGGTTTCTAAAAAAGAAAAGCAATTAGCAGTTCTAGTTGACCCTGATAAGACACAGCCTAATGATTTGTTTGGTTTGATTAAAAATGCCAATGCATGTAATGTGGATTACTTTTTCGTTGGTGGCAGTCATGTTCAACATGACAGGATTGATGATGTTATTATTGAATTAAAAAGTCATTCTGAGATTCCGGTCGTTATTTTCCCTGGAAGTAATAAACAAATCAGTAAATATGCCGATGCAATTTTGTTGTTATCATTGATTTCTGGAAGAAATCCAGAATATTTAATTGGACAGCACGTAAATGCAGCTTTTGATTTAAGAGAATCTGATTTAGAAATTTTGCCAACAAGTTATTTGTTAATTGATGGCGGTAAAGTAACCTCGGTTGCCTACGTAAGTAATACAATTCCGATACCAAGAGATAAAGAGGATTTAGCAGTTGGCACTGCACTAGCGGGAAAGATGTTAGGACAAAGAATAACTTATATTGACACGGGAAGCGGTGCTTTAGATAGTGTTCCATTAGATATTATTTCTTCAGTCAAAAAGGAAGTAGGATTGCCGTTAATTATAGGTGGTGGAATAAGAACTCCTGAGCAAGCTTGGCAAATTTGTAATGCAGGGGCAGATATTGTAGTTGTAGGTAATGCATTTGAGGAAGATCCCGAACTATTATTTGATATTAAAAGTGCTGTTAAATCATCAACTAATGCAAATTATAGTAATTTCAAGTAAGGATAAATTTCGATCCGAGGTAGTTCATGTTACTAAAATGTTCGAGGCAGGATTGGAGGTCTTTCATTTGAGAAAACCAAAATTTTCTCAAAAAAGAATGGAGGAATATATTGAAGAGATTCCAGAAAAGTATCACAATAGAGTTGTTATTCATTCCTTTCATAGCCTGGCACAGCAATACGATTTAAAAGGCATTCATTTAACCAAGAGACACAAAAAGAAACGTTTCGCTGTGGCTTGGAGAAATTTCCTTTTAAAACTTAGAAAGCCCCATATAACCGTGTCAACTTCATGCCATGATTTGGCAAAATTGCAATCGTATGCCAACAAGTACGATTATGTAATGCTTAGTCCAGTATTTAATAGTATTTCTAGTAATGGTGGACAGGCGGCATACGCTCATGGTTCACTTAAGAAAGTGATAAAAGATATGGGTGATGAAAAAATAGTTGCACTTGGAGGATTGAATGCAGCGAATATTGATGACGCAAGATCACTTGGTTTTTCTGGAGTCGCATTGTTAGGAGCTCTTTGGCATTCAAACAGAAAACCAATTGATGTTTACAATGAAGCTGTAAATGTTGAGACTGGAAGCACAAAACATCAGGTAAGTACTAATCCAGTTAAAGTTGCTGTTTAGTATTTCGAATTAGCCTCTCTTGATAATCAAAATCTTGCTCAATTTTACATTCGATTGGCATTTAAAATGCTTTACCTGCTATTTTATTATAGGAAAATTACTAGGTCTGTTTAGCTTTTTGAAAATAAGGGTTAGCTGAACGTAATTGAACAGAAGTTTGATTTATGTTTTGAGTAGCCAATCTTTGAGTTGATTTAACATCAATCGATATAAACCCAAACTCGTCAATTACTTTACCTTTAATGAGATAGCAACCAGGACCTCGAAACGAGAACGCTTTAGCAATTTGGGGAAAATGAACGGTATCAAACCAATGGCCATTTTTATCAAACCAAGTTCCAAAATTCATTCTTTCGCCTTTATGGGTTTTGGTGCCTTTTACATGAATTAGGTATCCCACAATTTCTATCGTTTTATTGATGTGAAGCTTTAAATTGCTAGTTGTTAAATGATTTTTTGGCATTTCCTTAAGGAGGCTGAATGGAGATCTGCTTACGGCAAATCCAATGATTTCTATTTCATCAAAAACATCTTCTAAATGGTGGCTCCATAATTGAGGCATTTCAAAGTTTTTGATTTCTATATCAAATAAGGTTTTAGAAGGGATTAATTTTTTGTTATTGGCTAATAAAAAGTGTGCGTCCCACAATAATTCTTTTTTACTTTTTTTAGTAAATCGAAACGCACCAACACGAATAAGAAGTCGGAGTTGATCTAAAGAAAATGGAACACGATTTACAAAATCTCGTAGATCGAGAAACACTCCATTTTGGTGTCGATCGAGTAGTATTCGGTTAATAGAATCTAACTCTAATCCGTTCATGAAACGAAGTCCAATAAATATCGATTTTCTGTAGATGTTGGTTAATCCTTCGCTATTGTTAATACATGGAACTTCAATTGTTGCTCCATTCATTCGTGCCTCATGAAAATAGACTTCTGTTCTAAAAAAACCACCTCCGTTATTCACTGTAGCTACCATGTATTCTAATGGATAATGAGCTTTTAAATAAAGCGCTTGATAACTTTCCACAGCATAGCTTGCCGAATGACCTTTTGCGAAAGCGTAATTGCCGAAGCTTTCGATTTGTTCCCAAATTTTCATCACTATTGTAGTTTGGTACCCTTTCTGTCTACAGTTCTTGAAGAATTTGTCTTTTATTTTATGAAACTCATTTCGTTCCCGAAACTTCGAACTCATTCCTCTACGAAGAACATCTGCCTCACCAAGACTAAGCCCTGCGAAATAATGAGCGACTTTAATAACATCTTCTTGGTAAACCATAACGCCATAGGTTTCTTCAAGAAGATTATAGAAATCTGGTAAGATATTTCTAGCTTTTTCACGTAGTTCTTTGTTATGAAAGCGCCTAATATATTCGTTCATCATACCGCTTTGCGAAACACCAGGTCGAATAATAGAACTTGCTGCAACTAGTCGTAGATAATCATCAGCCTTAAGTTTGGTTAGTAACATTCGCATGCCAGGAGATTCTACATAGAAACACCCTACACAGTCCCCAATTTTAAGTAGTTTCTTAATTTTAGAATCTTCTTTTAATTTTTTCATTTGATGAATATCGACATCAAGTCCTCTGTTATTTTTAATAATTGAAAGAGAATCTTTTATCTTTCCTAGACCACGTTGACCAAGAACATCGTACTTGTGAAGACCAATATCTTCGGCCTCTATCATACTAAAGTGCGTTGTAGGAAATCCTTTTGGAGGCAGCATAGTAGCAGTGTATGTGTTTATCGATTCTTCAGAAATAATTATTCCACTGGAGTGCACGCTAAGATGATTGGGTAAGCCTTCAATTCGCTTGTGGTGTTTTACTACTAGTCTAGCTATTTCATCTAGTTGGGCATAGTTTTCTGCTTTTTGCATAGCATTAATTTGGACTGGGGGCATTCCGAAAACTTTACCTAATTCTCGTAGTGTTGCTCTTCCTTTAAAAGTATTGTAGCTGCCAACTAAAGCAGTTTTATCCCATCCATATTTATCGAATAAGTAGCGAGTTACTGTGTTTCTCTCTATGGATGAGAAGTCAATATCGAAATCGGGTAAGCTTGAGCGTTCTGGGTTGATAAAACGCTCGAAGTAAAGGTCAAGTTCTATCGGGTCTACATCGGTAATGCGAAGTAGGTAAGCGACCATGCTGTTCGCGCCACTACCTCTGCCAACATAATAGAAGTTTTGACTGCGAGCATAATTCACCATGTCCCAATTAATGAGGAAGTAAGAAGAAAAGCACTTGTCTTCGATTACTTTCAACTCTTTTTCCATTCGCTCGATTATATTAGTTGGGGCATTTCCATAGCGGTATTTTAAACCTTCAATTGCCTGAGATCTAATTAGGCTTAAATCTTCAGAAATGGAGGTAGTGTAATGTTTCTTGTTTTTGAAAGTAGTAAAATCGAAATCGATAGAACATTCGTTAAGCAAGTGTTTAGTGTTTGTAATTATTGTAGGATAATCTTTAAAAATCTCTTCGAGCCGTGTTTCAGGAACCATTATCTCGTATTGATTGGCTAATTCTTTTTCGGGAAGCATGCTAAGTAAAGAATTGGTGTCAATTGCCCGTAAGAATTTGTGTGTTTGGAATTCATCGATTGAGCCTAATGTTACTGGTTGTAGGATTACGAGTTTGTCTTGGTGTTTTTTCCAATTAGTAAACAGGAGCTTGGTAATTTCTGAAGGCCTCACCCCTATATATTCATTTTCTTCTAAATCTCGATAACGTTTTGTTGGAAAAGGGTAAACAATAAACGAATTAGAAAACTCGGGTGCTGTATCAGGAATTTTTTCTTTGTTGTGTTGATAGCGAGTAAGTGTTTCGTTTAGTTCTTTAAAGCCTAAATTGTTTTTTGCAATACCAATGAATTGTTGTGTAACACCATTTCTAAAATCAATCCCCAATACAGGGCATATGTTTAATTTTTTTGCCTGCTGTATAAAATCAATACACCCAGAAGTGTTGTTGATATCGGTTAAAACGAATTTTGACACACCTTTTTGCTGAGCTTTTTCTAAAAGTTTTTCTACGGAAAGTGTTCCGTATTTAAAACTATAATAGGAGTGGCAGTTTAGATACAAGAGCTAGTTATGAATTTAGAATTATGAGTGTTGAATAACCCTCTTTTAGTCTTCTTGTGTTCATCTTTTTACTCAATTAAAGTCGTCTATGAGCAGGAACAAATTGAGGTTGTCCATTAAATGGGTTTGGAGCTTGTCCTATTCCTCTCGTGTTCATTGTTATGCCTCTTTTTATAGCGTGTTGGCCATATTTATTTCGCATTTTATCCATAGCTTGGTAGAGTTTTATCATTTCTTCGCTGTCTTCGAACAGGTTGATTTGATGCCCTCCTTCTGTTAAATGACTAAATCGTACACCAACCAATCGAACGAGGACTCTTCGTGTGTAGAGCTGTTGAAATAATTCTAAGGTTTTTTTCATAAGAATGTGGTCGCAACTCGTGTGTGGAATTTTACACTGACGGCTAGTTGTTTGAAAATCAGAATAACGTAAAGTAACAGAAATACAGCTAGTTAACTTGTTTCCGTTACGCAGATAATAGCTAAGTTTTTCACTCATAGTACTTAGTATATCTTTCATCTTTTGAACATCGATACTGTCTTTTTCAAAAGTTATTGATGAGCTAATCGATTTCCGTTCGTGAAACGGAATAACAGGTGTGTTATCAATTCCATTTGCTTTTTTCCAGATAGAAATACCTGGTTTTCCGAAGGCTTTTGCCATTAATTCAAGTGGCATTTCTTGAACAGTTTTAACATACTCTATGCCCATGCTACGTAGTTTTGCATACATTTTATCACCGACCATTGGTATTTTCTTTATAGATAACGGGGCTAGAAATGCTTTTTCTTGACCTACTAAAATTTGTCTGCAGTTGTCAGGTTTTACCTCATTGGTGGTAATTTTAGAAACAGTTTTACTGGTACTTAATCCAAATGAAATGGGCAATCCCGTTTCTCTTATTATTTTTTCACGAAGCTCTTTTCCCCATTTAAAGGAGCCATAAAATTTATCCATACCAGTAACATCGATGTAGAACTCATCGATAGATGCTTTTTCGAATAAAGGGGACTCTTCCTTTATTATTTCAGTTACAGCATCACTGAACTTGCCATATATACCACCATTTCCTTTTATTATTATTGCTTCGGGGCAGAGTTGTCGAGCCATACGCATAGGCATAGCCGAATGAATTCCAAATTCTCTCGCTTCGTAGCTACAAGCAGAAACCACTCCTCTGTCGCTAGTGCCACCCACTAGAACAGGTTTGCCATTTAGGCTGCTATCTAGTAATCTTTCACAGGAAACGAAGAAGGTATCTAGATCGATATGTACGATTGCTTTACTCAATGTCGAAATAATTGACAATTAAAAGTCAACAAATTCGACAATATTTTTTATATTGCAACAAATTTTAGCTATGTTTTTTTCAACTAATATTAAATTACTGAGAAATAGAAAGGGTATTTCTCAAGAAGAAGTGGCGAATACATTGGGTATTAAGCGCACTTCGTTAACCGGTTATGAAAAGGGAAATTCAGCTCCAGCACTAAAAGGATTGATTAGCTTTTCTGACTATTATAAGGTGTCATTGGATTTATTACTCAAGGTAGATTTACAAACCTATTCGGAAAGTAAATTAAGCCAACTAGATAGGAGAGAGTTGGATATTCAAGGTTCTCATTTGCGTGTATTGGCAACAACAATTGGAGATGATAATGAGGAAAATATCGAATTGGTTCCTAAAAAAGCAAAAGCGGGTTATACCGAAGGACATCGCGATCCCGATTTTATTAATGTGCTTTCTACGTTTAGAATGCCATTTTTGGACAGAAGTAAAAAATATAGAACTTTTCAAATATCAGGAGATTCGATGCCCCCAGTTGCTGAAGGATCTTGGGTTACAGGAGAGTTTATTCAAAATTGGAAACACATAAGAGACGGCTATCCTTACATAGTAGTAACTAAAGATGATGGCATTGTTTTTAAAATCGCGTATAATCGCTTAGAACAGGGGAAGCTGCTTTTATGTTCTACCAATACATTTTATGAACCTTACGAAGTTATTGTAGAAAATGTATTAGAAGTGTGGAGTTTTACGCACTTTATTAGTTCTGAAATGCCAGTTAATCGGTACAAGAATTAGCTATAGTGACCTAGTTTAGCTTGAATTGTCATGCCAATTTGTTTGGCTTTTAATTTCATTTTGTCAGCTAATTCGCCCTGAAAATGTTCGTCAATAGTATTATCTAATAGGCCCATCCATTGTTCGAAATGTTTCGGGGTAAGAGTTTCGAGTGCATCTAAGTTTTTATGCACTTGAACAATATTTGCCTTATATCCTCCAGTATGAAAAAGTGTATTTGTCCAGAAGAGTGTTAAGGTTGGCAAATGTGATTCTAAATTTAGTTTTGCTACATCAGTAAAAATATATCCAACGGTTTTATCGGTTAATAATTTGGAGTAGAACTCGCGCATGAGAAATTCGAGGTCATCCCTATTAGAAATATCGTTCATAAATCAAAAGTATGTTGATTAAAACTTAATTGTTACTCCACCTAATAAATTTATTCCCGCTTGGGGGTAGTAGAAATTCTCAGTTACCATATCTCCATAAATATAACTGTAGGTATATCCATTACTGCTGTATAGGTTGCCGGTGATGTTATTTGCCATTAAATTGAACGATAGCTCTTTCAGCTTTTTGAAATATAAACTGTAAGAGGCTCTTGTATCAATAGAGTAATATGCATCAATCACCCTGCCAGTATTAGATGTGTTATCTAAAAATTGTTGTCCAACATATTTACCTTGTAGCATTAGATTTAAACCTTTTAGAGGCGCGTAGTTGGCAGATAATGCTGCTATCAAGTTTGGTGAAAAAGCAATGTCAGTATTTGAATAATTTATTTCAATAATATCGTAACCATTCGTATAGTCGTAAAGGGTTTCAGTAAATGAAGTTATCTTATTTTGAGAAAGTGTTGCATTGGCGCTAATTTGAATTTTTTTGTTGATTTGCAGACCTCCGATAAGTTCAGCTCCTGCACGATAGCTTTTATCAACATTTGTTCTAATTGGTGAGCCCACATCATTTAGTGCCCCAGTTAGTACAAGTTGATTTTTATAGTCCATGTAGTAAAGGTTTGCTTGAAAAAGAATCTTCTTAATTTTAAGTTCAATACCACCCTCGTAATCGTAAAGTGTTTCGTGTTTTGGATTTTTTTCGTTATCAATAAAATCGCTTCTTACAGGCTCTCTGTTTCCTACGCTAAATGATGCATAAGCTCTTAACGCATCACTAAACTGATGACTAAGTCCGCCTTTTGGATTAAAGAATATGAAATTAGTGTCAACATTAATTATTCGTAAATCGTTATCAATTCCTGAGGTCGAATATTCGATGGTTCTAACTTGTAAATCAGCAAAAAGAGTTGTTTTTTCAGCCAATAAGTAATCAGCTTTTAGATAGGTGTTGAAGTCTTTTTTGATGGAATTATTGTCATAGTATTTGTGATTTATTTGGCTATCGCTAGCATATTCTGCCCAGATAATTTCGCCAAAATGATTGCCATCATAAATGTTATAGCCACCTCCCAAAATGATTTGTGTTTTGGAAGTATGGTAATTTATACTGTAAGTAGTACCATAAAAATCATTGTCTAACCAGCGTCTCCTTATGATATCAGAATTATAAGCTGTATCAGCTCCAATCGTTGCAGGGTTTAAGCCGTAGTTTGCTAATACATCTTGCTTTCTAAATTGCTCAAAATATCCCCTTCCGTAAGTATAGTGTGCTGCAATATTGGCGTACAGTGTGGTGCCGAATTGATGAGATAGATGAAATTGGTAATGATCTTGACTGTAATTATCAATCTCATTTTCATACTCATAATAGTTGTAGGTTCTTCCTGAATTGAAGAGGTTAGCTGTTTGAGCTGAATCTAAACCATTATTCCATGCATGGTTTTGAATCGCATCTTCATTGCCTTCAATTCTACTTTGAGGTGTCCCCCACCATGCTTGGAATGTTCTTTCGTTACCAGCGAATGTGATCAATTTAATGGTGGTTTTTTCATCATAATAATCTCCAGACAGAAAATAACTTCTAAGATTAGAATTGGCTCTGTCTATGTAACCGTCTGATTGTATATATGAAAGCCTTCCATCAATACTCCAATGATTATTAATGAGCCCAGTACCAAGTTTAATTGTGTTTTTATTCGTGTTAAATGAGCCGTAAGAAGAAGAAAATTCTCCATAGGCGCTATCGTTTCTATTCATTGTTTCGAGGTTGACACTTCCCCCAAAAGCAGCTGCACCATTTGTTGATGCTCCGACACCTCTTTGTATTTGAATATTGTCCGTTGAAGAAGCAAAATCGGGCATATTAACCCAATATACGCTTTGAGATTCAGAGTCATTAATCGGAATTCCATTAATTGTGACATTTATTCTGGAAGCATCAGAACCCCGTAGGCGAAAGCCTGTATAACCTACTCCTGCTCCTGCATCACTAGTGGAAACCATCGATGGGGTTTGCTGAAGAAGGAATGGAATATCTTGACCAAGATTACTTTTTTCATAGTCTTCGTTACTTATATTGGTATGAGCAATTGGAGAGTTTTCTTTAACCCGAGTGCTTGAAACTATTACCTCATCAAAAAGAAAAATCCCTGCTTTTAATACGAAAGATTGGTCTATATTTTTATCGGAAACTTTCACTTGGGTGATTTGCGTTTCGTAACCAATAAACTTTACTTCTACTAAATAGGTGCCTGAATCAATTTTGGACAACAAGTAGGAGCCATCTGATTTGGAATAGGTGCCCATGTATGTGTTGGCAATTTTAATAGTAGCTCCTGGAATAGGATTAGCTAATGAATCCTTTATTGATCCAGAAATTGAAAATTGGGCAAATGAATTAATTGTAAAGCCCAAAGCTAGCGCGAAGAATAATAATTTTTTCATCATTTATTATTTTGACGTATGCCAAAGGGCAGAACATACGAGGATATATATTTTAAAACTCGTTCCCTTCGCCAGCATTATCTGGGGCAGGTTTCTCTTTCTTTCTCAAGAAAAAATGGGTATAATCTCAGCCTGTTAAGTAAGGCACCCCCTTATGAGACAATACAAAAGTAATAGTTAATTTAATTTGTCAATTATTTCGATTGACTTTTTTAATCTACTAAGTTTATTACCCGATATGATTTCAAAATTGAATTGATTTTTCTTTAAGAAATCATAATATAAAGAGAAAATCCTTGTTCTATCACTTCGTTTTGGATGCTCTCTAAACGGGTCGGGTGTCCATGATATGTCAATATCACAAAGAAGGTAAAAGTCATTCTTTGATTTTTCAATTTCTTTTTCAATCCAATCTACCTGATGGTTGTATTTCTCTTGAATCCAAATTTTGTAAACTAAAAGATTAGTATCTAAAATTAATGAACCACTCGAGTCATTAAAAACCTCATTTTCTTTTTTTAATTGAATTTGTGCCATCTCAATTACGTCTTCAAATTTGTAAGGTCGGTTGAGGTTTTCTAAATGTTTACGGGCATACTCTGGCAGCCATGTTGCATTTAGCTTGTTAGCAAGGGTTTTTGCTAAAGTTGTTTTCCCCGTAGATTCAGGACCTGTTATGATCAATTTTCTAGTCAACTTTTACAACATTTAGTTTTTTCCATTGCAGATATCCATATATTGCGATCAAGGAATATAGAGCCATTAATCCTGCGTATAAATATAGTTCTCTGCTGACATATAAATAGGTGGTTACAATATCAATAACAAA
>CAJQPE010000040.1 GCA_905480125.1 uncultured Flavobacteriales bacterium
ATTTTAAATCACCCAACCCCCAGGAACTGCCAAATTGATAACCACCACCTAAATCAAAAACATTCATATAGCCGTACCAAGTTGCAGAAGTATCAAAACTCACAGAATTTTGAGCTTGAAGGTTAACAATACTCATGCCTGTAACTAATAAAGCAAGAGCGGAATAGTAAATTTTTTTCATAATTTTTATTTAAAGATCGTACAAAAGTAAATTAAATTTCAAGAAAATAGCTCAGCAACTCATTTAAACCTTATGATTTTGTTATGACACAACGTCTTTGTTATTTTTGTAGTAATTCAAAGGAAATGATCAACCAACAAAGAAAGTCAATCTCATTAATATTACTTGCAATTTTTGTTTTAGGGGCATGTATTGATAAAAAGAATGAGAATCCCCATATTACAGGATTACCCCAGTTTTCTTTGCTTTCACCCACAGAAACCAACATTAACTTTATTAACAAAATCAAAGAAAACATTTTCACCCACGAAAATGTATTGACATTTGAGTATTACTACAATGGCGGAGGGGTTGGAATAGTTGATCTTAATAATGACGGATTATCTGATATAGTTTTGGCAGGCAACTGTGTGACTAACAAAATATACCTTAATAAAGGAAATCTAAAATTTGAGGATATTACAGAAACTTCAGGAATAAATATTGCTAACTATTGGACTAACGGAGTTTGTTTGGCTGATGTTAATAACGATGGTTACACTGATCTTTACTTCAGTAATGGAGGAGCAAAAATTTCACCAGCAGAAAGACAAAATCAATTATTTATTAATAACGGAGATTTAACTTTTACTGAAAAAGCTGGTCAATTAGGCATTAACGATGACAATTTCTCGACACAATCATCTTTCTTTGATTACGATAAAGACGGTGACCTAGACTTATTTGTAATGAACCACACGAATTATCAACGTAAAAAAATGAAGTTCATGGTTGATATCATGAAAGATGATAAAAAAGTTGAAGCCGCTACATCTCATTTATATAGAAATGATGGAAATAAGTTCACTAGCGTTACCAAAGAAGCTGGAGTTTTTCAATTAGGGTATGGACTAGGTCTAGTTACAACTGATTTAAATAGTGATGGACTAACTGATATATATGTTGCCAACGATTATTCTATACCAGATTTTATGTACATAAATAATGGAAATGGGACATTTACTGATATGCAAAAAGAAAAAACACGACAAATTGCTTGGTTTGGAATGGGCTGTGATGTCGGTGATATTAACAATGATGGCTTAGAAGAAATTGCTGTAGTAGATATGGCTACTTCCGATCATATTAGAGGAAAAACTTTAATGGCTTCAATGAATCCGGAAGCCTTTAGAACATATGTAGAATTATTTAAATATCAGTATCAGTATATGTTCAACACTTTTCAATTAAATAATGGTAACGGTACCTATAGCAATATTGCTAATATGTTAGGTGTTTCCAAAACAGATTGGAGTTGGGCTCCCTTGCTTGCAGATTTCGATAACGACTCATACAAAGATTATTTTGTCACTAACGGATATAGAAGATATACTAGAGACAATGATTTTAGGCTCAAAATGATGAAGGTTAGAAACGAAAACGGTGGAGCTGTCCCTAATAATTTGAAGCAATCATTGTGGGTGCAAATCCCTGAAGTTAAATTACCCAATCATATGTATCATAATGATGGAGATTTGCATTTTACGAATATTTCCTCAGACTGGGGCATGGATCAATCAACCTATTCGAATGGCGCAGCATATGGAGATTTAGATAACGATGGCGATCTAGATTTAGTGGTCAACAACATTGATGAGGTTACTTTTGTTTATCGCAATAACTCTGCAGAAAATAACGGAGGAAATTTTCTAAGGATCAAACTTGAAGGGACAAACGCAGAAACATTTAATAGTAAAGTGACTTTATTTATGACTGATGAAATCCAGTACCAAGAATTTTCCCCTGTTCGAGGGTTTGAATCTTCTGTTGAACCAATTTTACATTTTGGTTTGGGCAATAAAACTGAAATATCTAAAATAAGAATTGAATGGCCAGATGGCAAAATACAAGAACACATTCATACTGGAATAAACGAATTGATTAATATTATCAGGAATGAATCGGAATTCGTTCCATCGAAAATAGCGCAGCAAACACAATCGATTTTTAAAAACCAATCCATAAAGAAACTAGGAGTTGATTATCGGCATAAGGAAAACAAATTCGATGACTACGCTAAAGAAATATTACTTCCGCATTCACAATCCAAATTAGGCCCGTTTATAGAGGTTGGTGATATAAATAATGATGGCTTAGACGATTTTTATATTGGTGGCGCCAAGGGACAAGCTGGGAAAATGTATGTACAACAAAGTGATGGGACTTTCTCCCACAAAAATGGGTCTTGGATGAAAGACTTTAAGGCTGAAGACATGGATGCATTATTTTTTGATTTTGACAATGACAAAGATTTGGACCTTTATATTGTTTCTGGAGGCGGAAGTGATTTTGAAGGAAATGAAGCACTTCTCCAGGACCGATTATATATCAATTATGGCAATGGCGATTTCGTAAAAAGCAACGCACTACCTATAATGCTAACTAGTGGAATGAAAGTCACTGCTAATGATTTTGATGGCGATGGCGATGTAGATTTATTGGTTGGCGGAAGGACAACACCGGGTAAATACCCAACAATACCGAAATCGTATTTACTAGAAAATCAAGGAAAGAAATTTATTGATGTAACTATTGAAAAAGCACCCGATCTTACTGAAATAGGCATGGTAACGGATCTCGTTTGGACGGATTTTTCTGGAGATGGTATTGACGATGTTATTCTTGTTGGTGAATGGATGGCACCCCAATTTTTCGAAAACCAAGCTGGTAGTTTAATCAATGTTACTAGCTCGATGAAGGGGTTAGAAAACATGAATGGTTGGTGGTACTCTATTGCTGCAGCCGATATAGATAATGATGGAGACCAAGACTACATAATCGGCAACGTAGGATTAAACACTAAATTCACACCTAAAAATGGAAAAAATCTGAGTATTTACGGCAACGATTTCGATAATAGCGGCACACTAGATATTGTGATAAGTAAAGATTATAAAGGAACAGAAGTTCCACTCCGCGGCAGGCAATGCACTTCAGAACAAATGCCTAGCATCAAAGAAAAATTCCCTACGTATGGCTCTTTTGCATCAGCTAGTTTGGAGGATATTTACTCGACACAAATGTTAACTGAAAGTTTACATTTAATAGCTAACACTTTTGAATCAGTTATATTGATAAACGACAACGGAACTTTTACCTCAAAACCATTACCAAGACTAGCTCAAATAGCGCCCATCAATCGTATTTTAGTTGATGATGTAAACCAGGATAGCAACCCTGATTTAATAATTAGTGGTAACATGTATCAAACAGAGGTTGAGACCCCTCGTTATGATGCGGGTAATGGTTTGATATTATTAGGTAATGGAAAAGGTGACTTCGAACCAATGTTAAATCTACACTCTGGATTCTTTACCAACAATGATGCAAAAGATATGGAGTTTATTATAATCAATGATAGGAATGGAATTATTGTAACTAATAATAATGGAGAGTTGCAGTTGTTCCTGAAGTAGCTATCTTGAAATCAATAAACGCGCTAGCTGCTTACACGAAATTTACCATTTCCATTTTGTGAAATGAATTGCTTTCTCAGAAGCTAATCAATGTTCATTATCCTTTATTTGAAAAGCTGCCGCTATTTTGGATACCAAAAAAGGAACTAAATAATTTAAAAAAGCTGGAAATAACATATTTTCATTAAAGTTTCCGTCTAAAATGAATGCGCCATAATTAATAGCAACTAACAATGTACCTACCACTAATGAAATACATAAAGGTCGAATAATACCAGTACTAGAGAAACAAAGTCTAAAAAAAGCAATCATAATTCACGTTTAGACACAGCTTCATAATTATCCTAAAAAAATAATGAGACGTTATTCATGATTTTAATTGGCCTAAACTAGCCCTTGGTCAAGCATAGCGTCAGCTACTTTCACAAAACCTGCAACATTAGCTCCTTTAACATAATCAGTGTAACCATCTTCAGTTCCGTAAGCTACGCAGGCTTCATGAATTGAAACCATAATATTGTGTAATTTTTCATCTACTTCTTCAGCTGTCCAACTTAATCTTAAAGAGTTTTGAGACATCTCTAATCCAGACGTAGCTACACCTCCGGCATTAGATGCTTTACCTGGTGCAAACAAAATTTTCGCCTCATGAAATTTAGCAATCGCTTCCGGTGTGGAAGGCATATTCGCACCTTCAGAAACACAAATGCAACCGTTAGCTAATAACGTAACCGCTTCCTCACCGTTTAACTCATTTTGAGTTGCACAAGGTAAGGCTATTTCACATTTTACTCCCCAAGGTCTTTGTCCTGCATTGAATTCAGATCCTGGATATTGATCTACGTATTCGCTAATTCTTCCTCTCTTTACATTTTTAAGTTCCATTACCCAAGCTAATTTCTCTGCATCGATACCCGCTGGGTCATATATGTATCCTTTAGAATCCGAAAGTGTTACAACTTTTCCTCCCATCTCTGTAGCTTTTTCAGCAGCATACTGAGCGACATTTCCTGAACCAGAAATAACAACTGTTTTCCCTTCGAATGAATCGCTATTTGCTGTAAGCATTTCTTTAGCAAAGTATACATTTCCATATCCTGTCGCTTCCGGACGAATTAACGAGCCGCCCCAATTAAGACCTTTTCCAGTAAGAATACCCGTAAACTCATTCCTAATTCTTTTGTATTGACCGAACATGAATCCAATCTCACGACCACCTACACCTATGTCACCAGCAGGAACATCAGTATTTGGTCCAATATGACGAGACAATTCAGTCATAAATGACTGGCAAAACTTCATCACTTCATTATCTGATTTTCCTTTAGGGTCAAAGTCAGATCCACCTTTTCCTCCTCCCATCGGCAGAGTTGTTAACGAATTTTTAAATACTTGCTCATACCCTAAAAATTTAAGTATAGAGAGATTCACCGTTGGGTGAAACCGTAAACCACCTTTGTATGGTCCAATGGCGGAATTAAACTCAACTCTATATCCACGGTTAATTTGATTCTCCCCTTTATCGTCCAACCAAGGAACTCTAAACATGATTACTCTTTCTGGTTCAGTAATTCTTTCCAAAACCTTAGCGGCTTTGTATTTTGGGTTTTTTTCAATAAAAGGTATAACAGTTTCTGCTACCTCTTCAACCGCTTGCAAAAACTCAGTCTCATGACCGTTCTTAGCTTTCACATTAGCCATAAATTCATCAATTTGAGCTTGGTATTGATTTGCCATCTTTTGTTTCTTAATTAAATTTTAGAACGGCAAAAGTAGATTTTTTATAATCGTAGACTATAACGAATGAAAAAAAAGTGATATTTGACTTTATTTAGGAATGTAATATTCTATCTAACTAAGTTCGTAAACCTTTCCTGGTAACGATTTAACTACCCCCGAAAATTCTAGATTTAATAAGGTTGACGACACTTTACTAACCGGCATTTTTGCTTGCAAACCAATTTGATCTACATTTAACTTTCCTGCTTTCAACAAATCCACCAACTGTGCTTCAATTGGATTTAGCTCAACAAAAATTTGCTTCTGAATTGTTTTAGGTTTCTCATCAACTGACCAACCCATTATGTATTCCAAGTCTTGTATAGACTCCAATAAATGTGCTTTATTCGCTTTTATCAATTTATTACATCCTTCAGAAAATTGATCACCGGTTCTTCCTGGTACAGCAAAAACATCTCGTGCATAAGAATTAGCAATATCAGCAGTAATAAGAGAGCCTCCTTTTTTTGCAGATTCAATAACAATAGTAACATCTGCAATTCCAGCAACGATTCTATTTCTTCTTGGAAAATTTTGTCGATCAGGATTAGTTCCAGAAATAAAATCTGTTAATATTCCACCGTTATTCATCATCATTTCAACATCTTTTTTATGCGCCGCTGGATAAATTCTGTCTAACCCATGGGCCAACGCTGCAACTGTTTGCATTCCATTTTTATATGCGGCTCGATGAGCATTAATATCAACGCCATAAGCGAGGCCACTAATTATTAATGGGTTCAATGGAGCCAATGATTTCACAAAGTTGTTACAAAAATCTTTACCGTATTGTGTTACATTTCTTGTTCCAACAATGCTAATAATCTTCTCCTGACTAAGGTTCATATTACCTTTACTGTACATTATAATTGGACTATCTTCACAATGTTTTAAACGAAAAGGATAGTTTTCATCTAAGTAGAAATAAGTTTGAATGTTATATTTATTAATAAATTCAACTTCTTTCTTTGCCAGATCTATTACTTTGTGATTAACTATACTCTGCGCGACCAAACTCCCAATTCCAGGAATTTTCATTAACGCAGTTTTCTTTTCTTTAAATACCGCCTCAACTCCCCCACAATAGGCAATAAGCTTTTTTGCCTTAACGTCTCCAATGTTATCAATCTGTGTAATTCCTATTTTATAAATTAAGTCGCTCAAAAAATATTTATTACATTGCATTCATTATCAACAAAAATAAATGAATTTGGGAGTTAGAAAAGTCATATTTATTTTATCATTTTTTATTTTTCATCTGAATATTTTTTCTCAAAATGCTAAAGTATTTGGAGTCATTTCTGACTCCACTTCAAATGAAACGTTAATCGGTGTAAATGTTGTTTTAGAAAATGGAACTGGAACAGCTACGAACATTGATGGGAGATACGAAATTGAGGTTAATTCTGGAACGGTTAATTTACTTTTTCGATATATCGGATTTAAAGAAAAAACAGTTACATTTAATCTAGTTGAGGGTGAAATAAAAGAATTTAATGTTCAGCTATCGACCAGTTCTACTCAGCTAGAAACTATGGTTGTTTCTGCTGGGAAATACGAGCAGAGAATTGAAGAAATAACAGTTTCGATGGAAGTAATCAAAACTGACTTAGTAGAGGCAAAAAATACAGTTAATGTTCAAACTATTGTAGAGCAAGTTCCTGGTGTTCATGTAACTGATGAACAAGTTAATATTAGAGGAGGGAGTGGTTTTAGCTATGGAGTTGGTAGCCGTGTGCTCGTAATGGTTGATGGATTGCCTATGCTCTCAGCTGACGCTGGAGATATAAAATGGAACTTCTTGCCTGTTGAAAATCTTGAACAAATTGAAATAATTAAAGGAGCTTCATCTGTTCTTTATGGTTCATCTGCGTTAAACGGTGTAATGAATATTAGAACTAAATATCCTAAAGATAAGCCAGAAACAAAAATCAATGTTTTTCATGGTGTTTATAGTGACCCGATTAGGGTCGATTCTATGGGTAGCAGAAGGGATTCTCTTGGTGAGTTGAATAAACCTCTAAAATGGTGGGATAATACAAACCCTATTTATACGGGTGTAAATTTTTACCATTCGAGGCAAATTAAAAATTTAGACTTGGTTGTTGGTGGTAACGGTTTTAATGATGAAGGTTATCGCCAAGGAGAAACAGAACAACGAGTTCGGTTGAATGCGAATTTAAGATATAGAGTGCCCAGCATAGATGGGCTTTCTGTTGGAGTGAATGTAAATTCTCAAGTAAGTAAAGGCGGATTATTTATCTTATGGGAAAACGCAGATGAAGGTGCTTACATTCCAGCAGGTGGTTTAGATACAGCAACAACAACTATTAGCTACTTTACAACCAGAAGGACGAATATTGATCCTTTCATAACATATTACAAAGGCAAAACTAAACACAGCCTCAGAACACGTTATTTTAACACCACAAATAAAAACGATACTGACCAAGAAGCAATTGGTGATTTATATTATGGCGAATATCAAATTAGCCGAGAGTTTGGCAAGGATTTAAATATTACCGGAGGTCTTGTTGGTTCTAATTCTGTTGTTGTTTCTCAATTATATGGAGATCATATGGGAGTAAACATAGCGGGCTATCTGCAGGTTGATAAACGTATTAAAAAAAGACTCAATATTTCTGGGGGGCTACGTGCAGAATATTTTAAAATAGATACTACAGAATCGAAATCTAATATTGCGCTAAACATAGGTGATACTTTAACATTTGTTAAAAACTCAAAAGCAAAACCTGTTTTCAGATTAGGCGCTAACTACAAAGCTATGGAATATACCTATTTTCGAGCATCTTTTGGCCAAGGATATCGATTCCCTTCAATTGCTGAAAAATATGTCCAAACTCAACTTGGTCCTTTAACTGTTTACCCTAATCAAACATTAAGAGCTGAATCAGGATGGAACGCTGAAATTGGGGTTAAACAAGGTTTGAAATTAATGAATTGGAAAGGATTCCTTGATATTGCAGGTTTTTGGACCGAGTATAATGATATGATTGAATTTCAATTTGGTGTTTTTAACCCAGATACTACATTATTTGACTATCAAAGACTTGGGTTCAAAGCATATAATGTAGAAAGTGCGCTAATTAAAGGCGTAGATATAAGTTTGGTAGGGGAAGGAGAAATTTTAGGTATAAAAACTACCGTTTTCGCAGGATATACATATATGGTTCCTATGAGTCTTAATCAAGATTCTTTATACAAGCTAACACTATCAGACACTTCGTCAAACATGTTAAAATATAGATTCAAGCACCTAGCAAAAGCAGACATTTCGTTCGCGTATAAAAAATTATCAACTGGATTTAGTGTGCGTTACAATAGCTACATGGTTAATGTTGATGAAATATTGTTGGCAGAAGTAATAGTTCCTGGAGCAAGAGACTATAGAGAGCAGCACAATGAAGGCACATTAGTTTTTGATTATCGTCTGGCGATGCAACTCTCAGATAAAGCATCTGTTTCTTTAGTTGTAAATAATCTACTAAACAATGAGTACATGGGCCGACCAGGTGACATGCAGCCTCCCAGAACAACAGCATTACGATATACAATTTCTCTTTAAAAGGCTAATAATTAGACCTTGTTGGTAACAACATGATTTGGGCTAATTGGTCGAAAATATTACCACTTTAACCCGTTTACAATTATTTTTGCCGGCAAGCAAAAAAAAACATTTTCGGGCAACCTTCGATTTTTATATTCGTCAATCAAATTAGTAAAACGCATCTAACACCTATTTAACAATACGATACATGATTAAATCTATACTTCTAGGAATAAGCCTAGTATTTTACTCAATTTTGGGATTTTCCCAAAGTGGGCACATAATTATTGAAAACACGAATAATGCTAATCCTGAGCAATTCAACAAAAATTTGGAAAAATGTAATTTTGATTTTTACCGCATGTATAGTCAAAATCGAATTTTAAAATTCGACAATGGAATATCCATTTCATTAACATCAGCAGAAGAAATTATAGAAGCTGGCGGCTTTATTAAAGTTAGTGAGTTAACAAAAGATAATCAACCTGTTATTCATCCTGTCTTATTCCACATTGACAGCAATGGAAATATAATGCAGAGATATAATAATACTGACAAAAGAACAAACAAAATTAACTCCCAACAGGAGCAATAATATGAAAGCCATAAAAACACTTTGCACAGTCTTTTGTTTGATGATTTCTTGCACTAGTTTGTATGGAATGGGAGGTGCTCCAGGTGGGGGTGGAGGAACTCCATGTGTAATAAGTGGAACCCCAAACGATTTGGGGAATATTTCTGCCGGAGATAACTGTGCCAATGCGACTTCCTTAGGTGCGATGGATGCTGTATGTCCTTGCGATGGAGCTACTGTCGTTCCGACGCAGGTGCAAGGTACAACTGTTGGTGCGATTGCGGATCAACCTTATTTATCAATTCTTGGTTGTCAAGGAGGTAATGATCAAGCAAATCCTGCCGCGGATGTTTGGTATACTATCGATTTTAATGGCAATCAATTACAAATAGATATTACCAGCACAATGAATGACATCAATATAGCGCTTTGGGTAGATGAAGGAGGAGGCTGTGGTGGCCTTGTTCCAAGAGGGTGCGGGCAAGATAATAGTGGTGATTTCTCCGGCTTATTTGAAAACGTTTACGATGGAGAAACCGTTTATATTCAAATAAGTGGAGCTGACGATTCAGATTTTGGCGCATTTGACATGACACTCACAAATGACGTTAGTTGTGATGCCTGTATTTTAGATGAATCACTAACTGTCACCCCGTTGCCCGTTAATGGCACATATCAACCTGGTGAAACAGTAACGATGTGCTACCATGTGATTGAATATCAACAATCTAACACCAACTGGCTGCATGGGATTATCCCGACACTAGGGCCAGGCTGGGACATGGGCACTTTTACCCCAAATCCTCCTCCCAATAGTTGCTCCAATGATGCAGTTAACGGAGAATGGATATGGTTTAATAATATTAACACACCAAATGGAAATGTAGATGGTTTTTTTTACGATTACACCCCCGGTTCAGCAGCTGGCCCAGATGGCGATCCTACAAACAATT
>CAJQPE010000041.1 GCA_905480125.1 uncultured Flavobacteriales bacterium
AGGATTTCTCCCTTAGGATTCCATACATCTTTACCTTTTGTTTTGTATGAATTTAAATCTGTTTCATTAACCATTTTACGGCCCATCATTGTATGATGGGTTTGTGTACAAGCTAAAGGGTAAGTCTGCCCAGTCCCAACAATTGTGACATCATAGGCATTATAGCTAATGGTGCCGTTTGAGAAAGAAGTTAATGGATAAGCATTCTGACCTATTTGAACACCATCTACAGCAACACCAGCTTGGCCATAACCTAAGGCAATAGAAATTGTTTTTCTTTTTTGTCCAGGAACAGCAACTACAGGTAAGGTAATTGTTTTACCATTAGACGTAACCGTAGCAACATCTGCTGGTTTTTGTTGTTGAATACTAGTATTAAAATCTAGCTCTTTCATATCCACTGGATTCATGCAGATGTAGTTATCCCAAACCACTTTTGTAACCGGATCTGGAGTCTCATGTAACCAAGGGTTTCTTAGTTGCTGCCCATCACCAATTCCTGTTTTAGAATAAATTGACATCTCCCAAGCACCGCCTTCAATTGCATTAATGGAACTTGCAGCTTTATTTATATCTCCTGTGTAAATACCAGATGCAAAAACAGTAACATCACTTTGATCTTCGACTTCTTCTAAATCAACCAATGGCATTGAAATAGAGTTAGTTTTCGTAGAGTAAATCCCATCTTGTAATACTTTATTCCAAAAAGGTGAAAATAAAATTTCACCACTTAATGGAAACATATTTTCTTTCCAATAATCTTTAATAAATTGATGGTAATCAGAACCTAGACCCGACCATTGCATTAAACTGGCAGCACCTTGTCTTGTATCAAACAAGTTACTAATAACTGGCTGAGCTAAGCTATATTCTCCAGATCTTGGAGATGCATCATTCCATGATTCTAAATAATGATTGTCAGGGCAAATATAACCACAGCTTTGAGCTGTCTCATCTGGTCTTCCTGTTAAAGAAACAGTTAAAGATACTTGACTTAAAGCTTCATCAAAACCCCAATCAGCAGGCATAGAATAAGATGGGTTAAGTCCCCAAATAATCAATGCATCTACATTTCCTGATGCCATTTCGTTAACTAAACCGTAAGCGTCAGAATCATTTGATTGTTTCAAGTTTGAAGCAGTTACAATATCAAGCGCAGAATCATAATTACCTAGTAGTGTATTAATAGCATTTATAACCGACTGAACTGCTTGATCATTAGAGCCACTAATTACCAATCCATTTCCTTTATTCGCAACTAAATCTGCGGCCGCAGAAGCAATTTTTTCTATAATACCATTATCATTATCGACATCTCCTACAGAAACGGTTGCCACACCCATTTGCTCAGCAATAGCATTATACAAATGCAAGGCAACTTTACCAAACTCTGAAGGCTTGATTGCACCACGAACATCAGCATTAGTTCCTGTCATTGACATATTTGCCTCGAACTGATAATGCTTCGACATCCAGTCTCCATCGGGATTTCTTCTTGACGCATACTGACCAGAATACTCAATAGAAGATAACCATGTAGACAAGAAATCTGCACCAATACTTACAATTGTTTTCGCTTTTGCAAAATCATATGTGGGAATAACAGCCTTGCCAAAATCTACTTTGTTTGCATTGATAATACCAGCATTAGAAACTGCATCATACGTTACGTGTTGAACATTTGCTGTGCTTTGATCTAATTCGGTCTCTTCTATATCATTCGCTACACTAGCATATTTACTTGTAAATTTTGCAATAACAGCCTTGGTTGAAGGGCTAATAATGGAATTCGTTAAAATTCGAATATTTCCACCTCTAGATGCTATTTCCTCTAATTTTTGAGTAATTTCCGAATCTACCGCATCCCATGTTGATGCAGTTTCACCAATAAATGGTGTTTGAATTCTTGTACCATCATATAGAGAAAGTACTGATGAATTAACATTAGCGTTGACTCCTCCTCCGGTAACGGTACTCAACTTGTTCCCTTCAATATGAATTGGTCTACCCTCACGAGTTTTTACCAAAATACTTGCATAATCATTGCCGTCAGAAAAAGTTGAAGCGTAGTAATTAGCAACGCCAGGGGTGACCTCTTCTGGTTTGACTACGTATGGAATTGCTTTTGTTACAGGTGTCTCGCAAGCTGCTAGTGTTGCTGCCGCAGTGCTAAATCCTAAAAACTTAAGGAAATCTCTACGAGATGTTGACGTTTCCGCCAACTTAGAATCAGCCAAAAACTCATCAACAGGAACCTGTTCAGGAAATTCGTTTTTAGCATTTTCAACGAATTCAGGATCTTCCTGCAATTCTTCAACTCCTCTCCAGTATTTATTTTCAGTACTCATATTATAAATAAATTACCTTAATTATTAATAGTGACACTTAGCACATTCTAGCCCACCAATATCTTCTACTGTAAAAGTTGTCTTACCTTCAGCAGCATACTTCTCTTTTAATTCTGTGTGCATTTTATCGTAATAACCATTACCTTCCAAAGCAACACCAGTTTCACGATGACAATCTATACACCACCCCATCGTTAAATCATTTTCTTGATGCATTGGATATCCAAACTCTTGAACCTCGCCATGACAAGTTTGACATTCTTGCTCTCCAACTACAACATGTTGTGAATGATTAAAATAAACGAAATCTGGTAAGTTATGTATTTTAACCCATTTAATCGCTTTCTCTGGTTTATCGTATTCTCTGGTCTCTGGGTTATATCCGGCCGCTTCATAAATTTTTGCAATCTCAGCTTCACCAGTTATTTTTCCTTCAGAAATAGAGCTGTGACAGTTCATACAAACATTTACTGATGGAATAGCGGAGGTCTTGCTTTTTTCCGCACTATGGTGGCAATACACACAATCAATACCGTTTTGACCCGCATGTATTTTGTGTGAAAATGCTATTGGCTGCTCTGGTGCATATCCTTCATAAACACCAACATTGTCCTTTAAATAATGAAATCCATTTTTAGAACCCACCATAAGAAGTATCAAACAAATGACAACAACCTTTGTTTGATTGTTAGAAACCCAATGTTTAAAAGCTTCCCAATGAGAAACGTCAGGAAGAGAATCTTTCCCTTCTCTTTCTAATAATAAGTTTTTTAAAGAGCGTTTAACTCCAACTAATACGTTTACAACAATCGCAAAAACAACCAAAAGAATCAACAACCATAGCAATGGATTATCTTCTTCTTTAACTTCTGTCTGAACAACTTGCTCTTCTCCAGGAGGCGGCAAAGGGGGGTTCTTTACATAAAAAAGAATATTGTCAATATCCTCATTAGAGAGGAATTGAAATTGAGTCATTACTGACTTTTTGTTCTCATTAAATATTTTGTTTGCATAAGCGTCTCCCGATTCCCTTAATGCGTTGTTATTCTTAATCCACTGGTACAACCACTCCTTAGATGGCACCCTTTCCTCTACACCTGCTAAACCAGGCCCTGTAGACATTTTATCGTCTATCCTATGGCACGTTGCACAATTTTGTTTAAATAATTTTTGCCCTGCTTCTACATCCTGCGCGGAAACATTATTAAAATTAAGCGAAAGAAATGCTAGAAAGAGGATAGAGCACAGCAAATTGCTGGTTGCTCTGCAAGCCTTGATATTGCTCATATTGCTACGTTTATTCACTAATCGATTATTGGAACGTATAGTCTATTTATTGTTCGCAAAAGTAGAAGAAACATTATCTTAGAATTAAATTGTGGTTTAAAATTAGACACAGTCAAACCAATTTAGAAAGATTCTAAATAAGAAATTCTTTACAAACTTAATTACCAGTTACATAGTTTAAAAAGCAAAAACCTAAGTAGCTTGCATTTCCTCGAAATTATACAGCAATATTGGAATACTACAATTTAAATACTCCTTAGAAAAATTAGGTATAGATTTTGAGTAGTTTTGCAGCAATGAACAAAACTAAATATACTTTAAGCGCATTGTTTTTTGTTTACCTTTCCTTTGGTTACTGTCAAGAAGAACAAAACACAGAAGCAAACTGGAAACTATATCCTAACGGGTTACCTGTTGCCTTCTCTGACTCAAGCAAAAAAGAACCAATTTTAGTTCTAGACACTTTAAGCTCAGATACCCTCAAGAAATACAATGGGCCAGCTTTTGTTGAGGTTATTCAAGACTACAGGATTAAGCAATTATTGGAAAAAGATAAATTTCTGAATCAACAAAATGATCCTCCTCAAATTGATGGTTATAGAATAAAAATATATTTCGGTTCTGGGGCAAATAGCCGACAAGATGCAAATCAAACTAAAGCAAAGTTTCTGCAAAAATTCCCTAAAGAAAAGGTTTACGTTAATTGGAATACACCCAATTATACAACAACTGTTGGAGACTACAGAACAAAAATGGATGCGGAGAAATTCCTAAAAGAAATGTCTTCTTATTTCCCGGAAGGATTTATCGTGCCAAGTAAAATTGAATTACCTAAATTACAGTAGATCTATCATACTAGTTTCCTAGCTTTTGCTTAACTGCAACTTCTTCGTACCCCTCTACAATATCACCAACTTTGATGTCATTGAACTTTTCGATATTCAAACCGCATTCGTATCCAGCAGAAACCTCTTTTACATCATCTTTAAATCTTTTTAACGAACCTAGGTTTCCTGTATAGGTTACAATTCCATCACGGATAATACGAACTTTAGTATTTCTAGTAATTTTACCATCTAACACATAACAACCTGCAATAGTACCAACTTTAGATATTTTGAATGTCTCTCTAATTTCGATATTACACACAATTTTCTCCTCAATCTTATCCTCAAGCATGCCTTCCATTGCTGACTTAACTTCATCAACAGCATCGTAGATAATAGAATATAAACGGATATCAATTTCTTCTTTTTCTGCCAATTTACGAGCAGTACCTGAAGGCCTAACTTGAAAGCCAACAATAATTGCATCCGAAGCTGTTGCTAACAATACGTCGGATTCAGAAATTTGTCCCACTGACTTATGAATAACATTTACCTGTATTTTCTCTGTAGACAGTTTAATCAAAGTATCAGAAAGTGCTTCCACAGAACCATCAACATCACCTTTTACAATAATGTTCAATTCCTTAAAATCACCTATTGCCAATCTCCTACCTATCTCATCAAGTGTAACATGTTTCTGAGTTCTAATTCCTTGCTCTCGCTGCAATGTCATACGTTTGTCTGCAATACGTTTAGCTTCTTTTTCGTCATCCAAAATATTGAACTTATCACCTGCATTTGGTGCGCCATTTAAACCAAGTAGAGTAACTGGAGTTGCAGGTCCAGCCTCTTTGATGTTGTTCGCACGTTCATCCTGCAATGCTCTTACTTTACCTGAATAACATCCAGCAACAATAACATCTCCTACTCTCATTGTTCCGGCTTGAACAAGAACGGTGGTAACGTAACCTCTACCTTTATCCAGCGATGATTCTATGATAGTGCCGACAGCTTTTTTCTCTGGGTTAGCTTTTAACTCTAGTAATTCGGCCTCAAGCAAAACTTTTTCTAATAATTCATTGATATTTAATCCTTGTTTAGCTGAAATTTCTTGACATTGAAATTTACCTCCCCAATCCTCAACTAGAACATTCATTTGAGAAAGTTCTTCTCTTACTTTGTCAGGGTTTGCACCTTCTTTATCTATTTTATTAATCGCAATAACTATTGGCACCCCTGCTGCTTGCGAGTGATTAATAGCTTCTTTTGTCTGGGGCATTACTGCATCATCTGCAGCAACAACAACAACAACAACATCAGTAACCTGTGCTCCCCTAGCTCGCATAGCTGTAAAAGCCTCATGGCCTGGTGTATCTAGAAATGCTATTCTTTTTCCGTTTTCTAATGTAACACTATAGGCTCCTATGTGTTGAGTAATTCCACCCGCCTCACCTGCGATAACATTTTCTTTTCTAATGTAATCAAGTAATGAAGTTTTACCATGGTCAACATGACCCATAATAGTAACAATTGGTGCTCTATTTATTAAACTTGACTCCTCGTCTTCAACTTCAAGAATTTGCTCTTGAACTTCAGTACTAATGAACTCTACCTTAAAACCAAATTCTTCGGCAACAATTGTTAATGTCTCTGCATCTAACCTTTGATTAATTGAAACAAACATACCAAGGCTCATGCAGGCTGCAATAATGTCGTTCACTTGAACATCCATCATTACCGAAAGCTCACTTGCTGTAACAAACTCAGTAACTTTAAGAGTTCCCTTATCTATCTGTTCTTGAATGGCATCAGCCTCAGCCTGGTATCCAGCAGCTTCTCTCTTTGCTTTTCTATGTTTAGCACCTTTATTCTTGCCACCGCTGCCACCACCACTTAATCGGGCTAATGTTTCTTTTACTTGGGCTTGTATTTGCTCAGGGGTAAGTTCTTCTTTTTGCTGTCTTGCTCTTCCTTTATTAGCTGCAGGTTTTGCTCCTCGAGCTTTAGAAAAATCTTTCTTATCTACCGCGCCGCCAGTATTAAGTCTCTTACGTTTTCGCTTTTTATCTGAATCTGCTTTATCTGAAGATGAGGCAACTGGTTTTTTCTGTTTAGGTTTATTAACAGGTAGCTCAATTTTACCAACTACTGTTGGCCCCCCTAGATTATCAATTTTAGTAGAGATATGCTCCGGAGTTGGAGCTTTATCTAACTCATCTATAATTTTAGATTCTTCATTAGCTGGTTCCTCTACTTTAGGCTTTTGCTTAACTTCAGCTTTTTTCTTTGCCTTTTTAGAATCTACCGTTTCCAAATCTATTGTGCCTAAAACACGAACTTCTCCTGGTTGCTTGGGTTTTGGTTGTTCTTCATCTTTCGGCTCTTCTTTAACTTCTTCGCCTTTGTCTTCTTTTTCTTCTTTCTGATCTTCAGTAATAGCATTTTCAAGGTTTTTTATAATAATTACCTCTTGCTCTTCAACCCTTTTCATAGGTTTACGGTCAGTATCTTCGATAGTAATGGTCTCTTTAACCTCTACTTTCTTTTGAGAAAGCGCATCAGATTTGGCTTTAGCGCTTTTATCTGATTGAAATTCTTCAGCTAAAATTTCATAAGTATCACCATCTATTTTGGCGTTCGGATTAGATTCAACCTCTACACCTTTAGTTCCTAAGAACTCCACAATAGTTGATATACCTAGGTTTAACTCTCTTGCTACTTTGCTTAATCTTTTTGGCTTCGCCATACTATTTACTATTTACTTACACTCTAAAAACTAATTGGAGATCAATATTCAAAATTATTTATTGCTGTCCGAATAACTCTATTCCAATTAATCAACAGAGTTATGAAGATAGCTAAATGTTATTCGAATTCTGCTTGTAGTATCGACAACACCTCATCGATAGTTTCTGCTTCCAAATCAGTCCGTTTTACTAGGTCCGTTTTACCAATTTCAAGAACACTTCTTGCCGAATCACAGCCAACAGCTTTCAATTCATCCAATATCCAGTGCTCTATTTCATCTGCAAATTCTTCTAAGTCTACATCTTCAGCCTCACTTCCAGCTTCACGATATACATCTATTTCGTATCCGGTTAATTTACCTGCCAGACGAATATTAAATCCTCCTCTACCAATAGCCAAGGAGACTTGGTCTGGTTTGAGATATACTTCAGCTTTGTCACTGCCGTCAGTTAATTTAATTGAAGATATTTTCGCGGGACTCAGTGACCGTTGAATAAATAACTGATCGTTACTCGTATAGTTAATAACATCAATATTTTCGTTTTTCAATTCACGAACGATACCGTGAATTCTAGAGCCTTTCATCCCAACACACGCGCCAACTGGATCAATTCTATCATCATAAGACTCAACGGCAACTTTTGCTCTTTCACCCGGCTCACGAACTATATTTTTAATTGTAATTAAACCATCAAATACTTCAGGAACTTCTAATTCGAACAACCTCTCCAAGAACATTGGCGATGTCCTAGAAAGAATAATAACTGGGTTATTATTTCTCATTTCAACTTTCGAAACTACTGCACGCACAGCGTCACCTTTTTTGAAATAATCGTTTGGTATTTGTTCAGATTTTGGAAGAATCAACTCGTTGTCTTCATCATCCATAATAAGAATCTCCTTCTTCCAGATTTGATAAACTTCACCAGTAATAATTTCACCAACTCTGTCCTTATATTTTTTATAAATACCGTCTTTTTCGAGCTCCATAATCTTACCAATAAGGTTTTGACGCATGGACAAAACTGCTCTCCTGCCAAAATCTTCCAAGTGCACTTGATCTGTTACCTCTTCGCCTATTTCGAAATCTGGTTCTTCCAAAATAGCCTCTGAAAGTGCAACTTCTTTGTTGCCGTCTTCAACTTCACCTTCGTCAACAATGATTCTATTTCTCCAGATTTCAAGATCACCTTTGTCTGGATTTATAATAACATCGTAGTTGTTATTATCCCCAGACTGCTTTGCAATTATGTTTTTGAAAACATCTTCCAAGATGTTCATCATGGTTACTCTATCGATGTTTTTGAATTCTTTAAAGTCTGCAAACGATTCGATTAATTCTTGTGTATCCATTAGTCTATTATTTAAATGAAATTTCTGTATTTGTTTCTTTTATATTCTGCAACCTAATTGTAATATCTTCTATAACAACTTGCTTTGATTTTTTTCCTTCTACCTTTTTTCTCTCTTTTGTTTTTAAACAAATTTGCCCATCATCAAAGCTAATCAACTCGCCTAATAACTCTCTATCGTCAAAGGTTGTCACTTTTACTTTACGACCAACGTTCTTTTTGTACTGGTCTAAAACCTTATATGCCTCTCCAACACCAGGCGAAGAAACACGCAATGAAAAATCTTCTATCTCACGATCTAAGTTTCCTTCAATATAGCGACTAATTGCCATAAATTCTTGCACCCCAACGCCAGACATACTATCCACTTCTACCTGAATATTATTAACTGGTTTCACCTCAACACTAACCATAAATTGGTCGGTACCTTCGATTTTATCGGTTACTAATTTTACTATTTGCTCTTGCGTAATCATGGTAATAAAAAAGAGGGCTGAGCCCTCTTTTCTAATTTATCACTATGTAAGTTCTTTGCAAATATATAGTAAATTTATTTGTTGGGCAAAAGGCATGATATATAAATTATATCGAGTAAAAACATAAACATTGATTTTTGACCAGACAAAATTGGAACAACTAATAAGGAAGAAGCTATCTATTTAAAAACTAATGAAAGCAATTCATTTGTTCTGCAAAAAGTCTTTTTCCTTGACACCTTTTTTATATAGTACCTCAAGTTGTTTTGTTCCATCCTTAGCATAAGCTGTAAATTTACCATCGAGGCGTCCGCTTTTATATGATGCAGTTGAAGCAACTTGCTTGCCTTGATGCCATGTAGTGCTTTTCCCATTTAGTTTGCCATTAACATATGTTTCTTCTCTTTGCTTTTGCCCAGTTGGATAATAGTAAATCCATTTGCCAAATTGCGCATTATCTTTATAATTTCCCTCTCGCATCTTTACATCAAGGTCGTCATAGAAAATCCAAAAACCATTTTTGAGTCCATTTTTATAAGTACCTTCTTCACGTTTAGTACCGTGTAAGTACCAAAAAGACCATGCATCTTCCTTTTGACCGACCAAAAGTGTGCCTTTATAATTTTGATTTCCATTAGGATACCAACCTTCCCAAAGGCCTTCCATTAAGCCCAAGTTATACATTCCTTTATCTGCAATTTTTCCGTCTTCGTACCAAGAAGTCCATAGGCCATTTTCCTTCCCACTTTCGTAATTTCCTTCTTGCAGCTTTTTACCGGATTCAAACCACGTAGTCCATATTCCTTGTTTTTCACCATTAATATAAGTGCCCTCCTTCCATTTAGCTCCATTAGCATACCAAAATTGCCAAAGCCCTATCTCTTTACCTTTTTCGTAATCGCCTTCGTACTCTTTTTCTCCCGTAAAGTAATTATATAGCCAATGACCGTCTTGTAAGTCACTGCTGAAAGACCCCTCCATATCTAGCTTGCCGTCCTTAAAATACCACTGCCATACTCCCATTTTCTTGCCTTCTAGATACTTTCCTTTGATGTTAAGTTGGCCATCGTTAAAGTTACGGATGTAATCACCATTTAATACACCTTTTTTATAGTTACATGCTATTTTGATTTCTTGGGACTCATACCAGGTTGTCCATAGACCGTCTTGTTGTCCTTGAATATAATTGCCTTGCATTTTTACTTTCCCTGAATTATAGTACTTGGTGCCTTGGCCTGTTTTGTATCCTTCAGAAAAGGTATATTCCATCTTTTTGCTCCCAGCAGAATAATATTCTATCAACTTACCATTGCCGTTAGAGATAGTCTGGGCACCTTCCTTGTCCCAATAATTCAAAATTTTAACATCTCCATTATCGTATTGAGAATGCTTGAATTGACTTCCATCATCATAAAAATAATTCCAAATACTATCTTTAACACCAGTATCGTACATACCTTGTGCAATGATTTTCCCAGCCTCATTCCACTCTGTGTATAAACTATCTTGCTGACTAGATTTAAACCAACCTTGATGTTGCATTTGCCCATTTTCGTGCCAAATAGTAGTTCGACCATGAAACCCACCCCTAACGTATTCGCACTCCTCTTTTAATTGCCCTGATTTGTAATAGTATTTCCATGTATCAACCTCTTTTCCATTTTCAAATTTACCCTCACTCCTGATGTGCTCCTCGTCTCGATCGTAATAATCAACATAAATTTGAACCGGCTGGGCAATTCCAACACAAGAAAAAGTTATGAATAATAAGTGAACTAATTTTTGCATTGAGTATAAATATTTAAAATGTCGTCCATTAATTCTACGATAGATTTCCTATCTTATCTTCGATACGCATGGAATAACTAACTAAACAACAAAGTTATTTGCGAAGCCTCTCACAAGTAACGAAGTCAAATCCAATTTATTCAACAGTTGTTGTTGAGAACAACACTGCTAATAAACTTTGCGTGGTTTTCCTTCCACAAATTGGTCGTACTCTGCGCGAGAAGGATTAGTTAATTCTCTATACCAATACGTTTGTTCTCCTATTTTAAACCCAAAAATATAGTTGCCTTCTTCAGTGGTATTCCAAAGCATATTATCGTCTGTTTTTTTAAACCATACAACAAATCTCTGCTTGTCTTTTGGTCTCTTGGTCTGTAAAATCTTATAGCGATATAAAGTATCTTGAAAAGCTAACTCCACATATTTCTTCTTGGTGTTATAATCTAAGTAGGCAATGTTGGCTATTGATTTAAAACTTTCATCCTCTTTAACACAAACTAAATCCGCTTTATAAACCTGGCCATGAGAACAATATCCAAAGCCAAGAAACAATAGGATAATGCTAAATTTAGTCATTTGCTATTTCTCTAGAAGCCAAGCTTTTTTATTTTGGCTCACCTTTATTTCTTTCAGCGCTAATTCGGCTTCGGTTTCGGTCGTGTAGCTCTGAAAAGCAACTCGATACAATCCTTTATTTTGGTCAATTATAGCAGAATTATAACCTCTTTTTCTAAGCTTAGCAGCTAGGCGATCAGCGTTTCTATATACCCCAAAGCAACCCGCTATAATGTGAAATTTATAAAGTCCTTTTTTTATTACCGGCTTCGCAACAGAAGTGTTTACAACTTTAGTCACAGCAGATTCTGTCAAATATGCCCAAATTAATTTATCTGCATCGTACAAATCATCCGACTTATCAAATACCGAAAATGAAATAATATTGCCTTTTATTTGCTTATCAAACATAGTCTCTAATTTTTCCACCTTATATAAAGGCACAACTAAACGAACGTTGTAACTCGGACAAATTTTTTCTGCAAAGGGGTTCAGGTCTGCATATGCAAAATTGCTGCCTTTGAACAATTCTGTAGAAAATGCCAACCAACCTACATACAACATAAATGGTAATATTGCCGCGGCAATAGCCACTCGTTTCCAGGTTTCATTTCTTTCTTTTTCTGGAACATTTATTGGAATTACTTTCGCTTCTTTAGGTGGTTCAATTTCTGCGACCTTAATTACTTCAACTGCCTCTTTCTCAACTTTAAATTCCTTAACAATTGGCGCCACATGAAAGGATGATAATCCATACGATTCTAACGAATAATTCAAATCAAAGGAAGGTTCAAAATGGAGATTACCTAATTTATCATAAAATAATCTGCCGATATTTTTTAACTGAATAGATTTTTCTAAATTCAGTTTCTTTTTCAGCAAATCGACTTCATCTAATGTAATTATTTCCGCTCGTTGATAGGAGATATTTAACCCCAGAGCAACTTGATTAACTAACAAGCCATCACCTTTAATCAGGTTTTGGTTGAAGCTAATTTCCTTACTTGGGGGTTGAAATTTATTCTTGAGCCTGTCAATTTTCGCCGGGATATAATTGCCAACAAATCCACCAAAATGGGGTACAATTACACAGTTGTGTTCAAGCAATAAATCTGATATATACCTATCCAAGTCCATTTAAGCGACTAAAGTAAAGAAATTCATTTAAGAATCATGATGGTTAAAGCAATTACAACCCATAAAGCAGTAAAAATAACTATGCCTAGCAAACGAATAATATTGTTTTTATTTTGTACAATTCGTTTTAACATCATCGCGTTAATAACTTGATTGTATCTAAAACTATTGAGCTAGGAACCAATCTACTTTTACCGAGATACTTATTGTGTTAAGAATTTCAACTACATATTGCCTTATCGCTTTAAGCATTTTAGCTTACGGCAAAGCATATAGTCAACAATCGCCTGTCTATACAAATGATATTGTTGAATATAAATTAGGGCTGGAACTTTATAATAAAGAAAAGTTTGGCGCAGCACAAAAACAGTTTGACAAAGCCATTAAAAAAATTAATAATTCGGATTCCGAAATCAGTGTTAACAGCGAGTATTATTCTGCCCTTTGCGCACTAGAATTATTTAATAAAGATGCTGAGCATCTGCTTACCCAATTTGTTGAAAACCACCCAGAGAGTCCAAGAGTAAGAAATATATATTTCCAATTAGGAAGGTACAATTACAGAAAAAAAAGGTGGGAAAAGGTTATCAGCTGGTTTGCGCAAGTTGACATGTTCGACTTGAACAGCAGCGAAGTTGCAGAATACCATTTCAAAAAAGGGTATAGCTACTTTATGATCGATGATTATGATAATGCCGGGAAAATTCTCTACGAAATAAAAGACGTAGATACCAAATATACCGCTCCAGCTAGATATTATTATTCGCATATCGCATACAGTAAAGGAGATTATCAAACGGCTTTAGAGGGGTTTCAAAGACTGGCAACCAACGAAAAATTTGGTAAAGTAATTCCCTACTATATTACTCAAATATACTATCTCCAAAAAAAATATTCTGAACTATTAGGATATGCTCCTGCTCTACTCGATTCAGCGACACCTAAAAGAGCTCCAGAAATTGCGCGACTTATAGGCGACTCTTATTACCAAACAAAAAAATACAAGGAATCTATACCTTACCTGGAGAAGTATCGAAAGTCGAATTTTCTAATATCTCCTAAAGAAAACTATCAGCTCGGCTTTGCTAATTATAAAGCTGGGGAATACGACAAGGCTATTCGGATTTTTACTAAAATAAGTAACTCAAACGATGATATAGCGCAAACTGCATATTATCATTTAGCTGATTGCTATATTAAATCTGATCAAAAGAAATTTGCCAGAAATGCTTATAAAGCTGCTTCTAATATGTCTTTTGACAAAGATATTCAGCGAGACGCTCTCTATAACTACGCACTTCTTTCTTATGAACTTTCTTACGACCCATACAATAAATCGATTGAGGCATTTTTAGAATTCATTAAAACGTATCCAAACGATGAAAAAACCAAAAAAGCATATGAATATTTAGTTAACGTATACATGACTACTAATAACTATCGCGCAGCAATGGCATCTATCGAAAGTATTCCAGATATTGATGACAGATTGAAAGGGGCATACCAACGTGTAGCATATAATAGCGCTGTAGCATATTTCGATGATTCAAAATATATGTCAGCCATTGATGAATTTAAAAAAGTAAGAACATACCCGCTCGATAAAAGACTAAACACAATGAGCTGGTATTGGACGGCTGAGGCTCAATATAAAAGGAAGCAATATAAAAAGTCAGTTCACTCGTATCAGAACTTCATGTTCGAGCCAGGTGCAATCCTTCAAAAAGAATTCAACAAAGTACACTACAATCTAGGTTATGCCTACTTCGACCAAAAAAAATATGATGATGCAATTAAATCGTTTCGAAAGTTTACCGCCGACAAAAATGAAACCAACAAGCAACTTATTACAGATGCCAATTTAAGAGTAGCAGACTCCTATTTCTTGCAAGGAGATCGTTTTAAAGCTGAAGGCTATTATCAAAAGGCAATTGAAGGTGGAGGTAGCGACATCGATTATGCAATGTACCAAAGAGCTGTTGCATTGGGTTTCTTACGCAAAAAAGATGAGAAAATGCAGTTATTAAACGAGCTGTTAAAAGACTATCCAAAATCCAAATATGTAGTTTCAGCAAAATATCAAATCGGTAAAAATTACCAAGATGATGGGAAAGCGGAAAAGGCTCTATTCTCCTATAGAGATATAATTAAAAATTATTCCAATAAAAAACGAGAATATTATCAAGCTCTTAATGGGACCGCAAATATTTATTTTAACAGCGGTAAAAATGAAAAATCTCTTACAGTGTATATGAGAATACTAAAGGAATTTCCTGACTATCAAACTTCCAAAGGTATTCTTACTAAAGTTCAGACAATCTTAATAGAACTTAATCGCGTTGAAGATTACCCAAAAATTGTAGGAAACTTTGGCTACGGGGATATAGCGTTGGTTGAGCTTGATACCCTAGCTTATGATGCAGCGCATTTCCAATACCGAGAATCAAACTTCGAAACGGCTCGAGATGGTTTCAAAAAATATTTGGCAACTTACGACAATGCTATTTTTGGTTTAAGTGCTAATTTCTATAAAGCAGAATGTGAAATAAGATTAGGAAATTATGAAAAAGCCTTGAAAAACTATAACGCAGTTATCGATCAACCTCAAAATAAATTTAGTGAAAATGCACTCGCTGCTGCTTCGAAAATAAATTTTGCTAATCTTGATTTCGACCAAGCGCTAAAAAATTATATTATGTTGGAAAAAGTTGCTGAATTCCCGTCTAATATTCTTGATGCCAAGGTAGGTCAAATGAAGTGCTTCTTTTTCCTGAATAAATATAGTAGTGCCATCAATTACTCTAGATTAGTAATTTCAGAAGAAAAAGTACAAGAAAATACACTAATAGATGCTCAAGTGATTATTGCTAGATCTTACTTGGCAATGGACAGTTTGACTTTAGCTTTACAAGAATTTCAAGTCACCTCCTCTGCAACACAAAGTGAAATTGGTGCGGAATCGAAATACTTTATGGCAAAAATTCGTTACGAACAAGGTGATTTGAAAGGTGCGGAGTCAGAAGTATTTGAACTTGTTAACCGTGTGCCAACCTACGCCTTTTGGATAGCTAAAGGCCTAATTTTATTATCTGATATATATGTAGCAACCGAAGACCTCTTTCAAGCGAAGGCTACGCTGCAAAGTATCTTAGATAATTATGAAGGAGATGCAACAGTGCTGCAAGAAGTTAGAGAAAAAATTGCTTCCGTTGAAGAGCTTCAAAAGCCCACTGAAAAAGAAACTATCTACGAAGATATAGATGTAGATTTTGAAGGAATGAATGAAGTGTATGATGAACTTTTTGAGGAAGAATTAGAAGATGAATAGGTTGATCTCATATATCATTTTCAGTATTGCATCAACGTGTCTTTTTGGTCAAACAGACAGCTTGGAAACACAACCAGAAGTTATTATTGTAAAAACAGCGGACATCCCTGTAATGAATGCCGTTAAAATGACGAATAACCCGTCAATTGAAGATTCTATTATTGCTGCACCAAAGATAATATATGGTGTTGTGAAAAAGCAAATTCCAGTCACGTTCGATGTTGATCCAATAAAGCCTGCAAGAATGAAAGGTGAACCCCTGAAATCTCTTTCTAAAGTGCATTTAAAAGGTGGATTTGGCAATTATAATAATACTATGTTTGAAGGATACGCAAACAACTCTCGTTCTCGTAAACACTCGGTAGGTGCTTCGGTACAACATTTTGCATCTCAAGGAGGAATAAATGACGTGGGCTACAACGGTTTTAGTCACAATGGTGCATCACTATTTGGTAAAAAATTTCTTAAAAAACACATGCTGCAAGGTGCATTGAACTACGACAGAGATGCACTCCGATATTACGGATACAATCCGGAAGAAAATTCAGCTTATAATAAAGATAATACCAAACAATGGTTCTCTAAATCTGGAGCAGACATGCGACTTATGAGCTTCATAAAAGACTCAACTAAACTGAACTACGAAACCAATCTATCCTACTATAATCTCATGGATAAAGGAGGATTAATGGAAAACAACGGAAAACTTTCTGTTAATTTTAGAAAATACTACCTCCCGAAAGATAGCAGTTTAATTACAAATCAAATAATTCGGCTAAACACTTCTTTAGATTTCAACAATTTCTATAACGGGCTTGAAGCAAAAGGCAATGGTCTCTTTATGATACACCCTCATTTTACAGCCTCTGGAGATAAATTTAGAATCAACTTTGGAGGAAGTATGTTTGTTGAAGCTTTTGAAAACACGGCTAGCTTTCATTTCTACCCCAACGCACATATTAAATACAATGTACTTCAAGAAATGCTTATTCCTTACGCAGGAATAAAAGGTGGCATCGAAAGGACAAACTACAATAGCTTAACAAGTGAAAATCCATTTTTAATTACGTACTCTAATGTGCTAAACAAAAAAACACCTTATGATGCCTATGGAGGTGTTCGTGGTGCGTTTTCGTCTAAGATGGCGTTCAACATAATGGCGAGTAGAAAACGGGTCGTAAATATGCCATTTTTCATAAATAGATATGATTTAGGTTTCAATGTTGACTTAAACGGAGATATCAACTACTATCGTTGGGGAGGAAACACATTTAACGTGATTTACGACACCGTTGATGTAACCACTATCGATGCCCAATTAAGTTATATCAAAACCGAAAAAATTAATGTCATTGCTCGTGGTGAATATTACATGTATCAATTACAAAATGAAGTTGAAGCTTGGCATTTGCCAGATTGGAAAGCAACTGTTTCAGGAACCTACAACATCAAAAACAAGATAATTATTAGAGCAGATATATTTGCGATTTCGGAAAGAAAAGCATTGGGTTATGATAGCACAGCTACTTATATTGGAATTGACGATATTGGAATTGAGATGTACACGCAAAAATTACCTTGGATTATTGATATTAATCTAGGAGCAGAATACCGATACAACAAGAAAATAAGTGCTTTTGTAAACTTCAATAACATTGCCTCCATGAACTATTACGAATGGAATAAATACCCTTCTCAAGGTTTTAATTTCATGGGTGGATTATCCTACTCATTTTGGGAAAAATAATTCTCCCAATTTCAATTTCAAATTTTACCCGTTTTTGTTAATTAAATGTTGATAAACACCCTTGTTTTATAAAGCTTAACAGCAACGAAATGATATTTTTGTTAGGTATTATATAGTCAAATATTTTCTAGGAAAATGAGCGAAAAAAACAAAGCAGAAGAAGGCTATCAAGCAGATAGTATTCAGGCATTAGAGGGTATGGAGCATGTTCGTATGCGTCCTTCAATGTACATTGGTGATGTAGGCGTAAGAGGTTTACACCACCTAGTTTACGAAGTTGCTGATAACTCAATCGATGAGGCCCTTGCTGGGCACTGCGATACTGTTTCTGTAATTATTAATGAAGATAACTCTGTCACCGTTAGAGATAACGGACGTGGTATTCCTGTTGGGATGCACAAAAAAGAAGGAGTTTCAGCCCTTGAGGTTGTAATGACTAAAATTGGTGCTGGAGGAAAATTCGATAAAGATTCTTATAAAGTATCTGGGGGGTTGCATGGTGTTGGTGTTTCTTGTGTAAACGCATTATCATCACATTTAAAGGCTACCGTTTTCCGTGAAGGAAAAATATGGGAACAAGAATACGAAAGAGGCAAAGCATTATATCCTGTTAGAGAAGCAGGAACAACCGATGCAAGAGGCACTGAAGTTACTTATACTCCAGATGATCAAATTTTCGAATTACGAGAATATAATTATGAGACGCTAGCTAACAGAATGCGTGAATTATCTTTCTTGAACAAAGGATTAAACATTTCGATTACTGATAAACGGAACCAAGACGAAGAAGGAAATAACATTGGAGAAACATTCATTTCTGAAGAAGGCCTTAAAGAATTCGTTAAATACTTAGACGAAAACAGAGAGCCAATCATGTCTGATGTTATCTGCATGGAAGGAGAGAAAAATGGAGTACCTGTTGAAGTAGCAATGATTTACAATACTTCGTATACAGAGAACCTTCATTCATATGTAAACAACATTAATACACACGAAGGCGGAACTCACTTAGCTGGGTTTAGAAGAGGTTTAACTGGCACACTTAAAAAGTATGCTGAGTCTTCTGGCATGTTAGACAAACTTAAATTCGAAATTGCTGGTGATGACTTCCGTGAGGGACTCACCGCTATTATTTCGGTTAAAGTTATGGAGCCTCAATTCGAAGGGCAAACTAAAACTAAGCTAGGTAACAGAGAGGTGACTTCTGCCGTTAGTCAGGCGGTTAGCGAAATGTTGAGTAACTTCTTAGAAGAAAACCCAGACGATGCAAAACAAATTGTGCGTAAAGTAATCCTTGCAGCACAAGCAAGACACGCAGCTCGTAAAGCTCGCGAAATGGTGCAACGTAAGAGTGTGATGGGTGGGTCTGGTTTACCAGGAAAATTGGCAGATTGTGCTTCAAAAGATCCTGCAGAATGCGAAATATACCTTGTAGAGGGTGATTCTGCGGGAGGAACAGCCAAACAAGGTCGTGAGCGACACTTCCAAGCAATTATGCCACTTAGAGGAAAAATATTGAATGTTGAGAAAGCGATGCACCATAAAATCTTCGAAAACGAAGAAATTAAAAATATTTATACAGCATTGGGTGTGCGTGTTGGCACTGAGGAGGACAGTAAGGCTCTGGATCTTTCTAAATTAAGATATCACAAAGTGATCATAATGTGTGATGCAGATGTAGATGGTAGCCATATTCAGACCTTGATTATGACATTCTTCTTTAGACACATGAAAGAATTAGTTGAAAGCGGATACTTATACATTGCTACTCCGCCTCTTTACTTAGTTAAAAAAGGTAAAGACCAAATATATTGTTGGACAGATGATGACCGTGACAGAGAAGTGCAACGAATGAAAGGTGCCGGTAAAGAAAGTAGTGTTGGTATTCAACGATACAAAGGTTTGGGTGAGATGAATGCAGAACAGCTTTGGTCTACGACAATGAATCCCGAATCAAGAACACTTAGACAAGTATCTATTGATGATTCTGCTGCTGCCGATAGAACGTTCTCCATGCTTATGGGTGATGAAGTGCCACCTCGTAGAGAGTTCATCGAGAAGAACGCGAAATACGCGAATATTGACGCGTAAGTAGATTCAAACAAAACTTATGAAAAGGCTCTTACGAAAGTAAGGGCCTTTTTTGTTTGTTGAACCCAAACATCAAATTCCACTTCAACGCACTATTTATTGGCATAATGGCATAACCATAGTGTTTTTGAATCATCCTATTAATGCTTATAGACCTTCATAGTAAATAATCTTGGGGCGACCTGCTCATCACTTGCTCTATAGTATAATAGCATCCTCTTAGAAAAGAAGCTTGCGCAATACGCTAACGAAAAGTGTATAACAATAATGATTGATAAAAGATACTTCATTATGTATAACTAAAAAATTCAATACCCGACTTCCGATAATCATTTTTCAGGCTTTAAATTTTTAAATCTATTATAAAATAAAAAACGCCTTCCATTTCTGGAAAGCGTTTTATATTAATTAGAAGTTGGTTAGCTTATTTGATAACCACTTTTTCTGTTGTTACGTTATTGTTGTTTGTTACTTCAACAAAATAAACACCAGAACTAAGTGCTAAGTTTATTGAAGCTGCTTTTGCGTTAGCCAATTCTTGGTAGACAACTTTACCAGTAATGTCTAACACCTTAAAAGCATTGTTTCCTTCTTGAGCGAACTCAATAGAGAACGAACCATTGTTAGGATTCGGGTATAAGGTAAATCTTGAAGTAACAGCTTCCTCAATCGTTAAAGGAGAGCAAGCTAGGTTTCCACTAACGTTAATTGTAGCTTCAGCAGAACTACATCCAAAATCATCAGTTCCAACAACAGTGTACACTTGCACACTATTTGTAACTACAACAACGATTTCGTTAGCGCTTGTTGTTTGCGTTCCTAATGGCGAAGTCCAGAAGAAACTTGTCGCAGTTGAAGTAACTGTAATTGTATCGTTACACTCGGCTGCATTGACATCTTCAACGATTGCTAAAGTTGGCAGCTCTTGAACAGATATAGCTATTGAACTTGTATCAGAACAGCCGTTTTTAGTAATAGTTACAGTAAATAATGTTGATCCATTTACTGGAGTTGCAACAGGCCCAGCAATAGTATTATCATTTAATACGCCAGCGTTATCCCAAAGATAAGTAGAACCAGCCGTTCCGGTAGCAGTTAACGTAGTTGTAGATCCTTCACAAATAGCACCAAAAGAAGCTGTTACTGTTACTGCAGGGATTGAGTTTACTGTTAAGTTAGTAATTATTACAGAATCGCAACCATTAACTGCAGTGTATACATCCACAAATGTTCCCGAAGTATCTTGATTTAGACCTCCAGCAAAATAACTTTCCCCCTCACATATAGAAGCATTAACTGTCATACTTGTGGCAACCGCAACATTTAAGGTAAAACTATCTATTGCAGAACAAGCTCCAGAAGTAACAGTTACGAAATACTCAGCTCCTGCTAATCCTGTTTGTGTTGCATTGGTCGCAGCGTTGTCCCATAAGTAGACATATCCAGTGGTTGGGCCCCCATTTGCTGCTACCGCAACATCTCCATCCGTAGCTCCACCAATACATGTTGGATCGTTACCCGAAATCGCTATTAATAATGCTGCAGGTTCTGTAATGGTAACGGTTCCATTTGCTTCGCATCCCGTCAAAATATCATCCGCAACAGTAACTGAATATACACCTGCAACTAATCCAGAGATAGAGGTAGTTGTTTCTCCACCAGACCATACATAGGAAATGTTTCCTTGACCACCTGCTGCAAGGACCATTGCATCTCCGTCACTTTCTCCGAAACAAGAATAATTATTTTGAGACATCGTAGCAATAATGTTGCAAGTAAGAGCTGGTTCTGTTATTGTTATTAATTCCAATGCTGCGCATCCTGCTGCAACATCGTCAGTAATAGTTACATCGTAAGTTCCCGCAGCTAAACCAGTTGCAGAATTACTAGCTGAACCATTAGACCATAAGTAAGTTAAGTTTCCTTGGCCGCAAGACGTTGTTACAGTTGCTTCACCATCACTAGCACCGAAAACGGAAGCATCAGTGCCTGAAATTGAGGTTCCTATATT
>CAJQPE010000042.1 GCA_905480125.1 uncultured Flavobacteriales bacterium
ATCGGTTAGTACTCCGTTTACTTTTAGTGCTGCAGTAAGACCAGATAGTGTACGATGGAATGCAGGAGTTTCGGTTTACACTCCTTTTGGCAGCGGCATAAGCTATGCTGATGATTGGCTAGGCCAATTTGTATTGAGAGAAATGTCGCTTAGAGCAATATTTTACCAACCTACTTTAGGTTTTAAAGTAAGTGATAAAATTGGAATCGGTGCGGGGTATGTATATGGTTCAGGAGAATTCTATTTAAGAAAAGGAGTGCCATTACAAAATACAGATGGTGAATACGGTGAAGCTGTCTTGCAAGGTATTGGCCAGGGCCATGGATATAACGTTGGAGTTTATTACACACCTATCGAAAACTTGCATATTGGCATAAGCTACCGATCTCGAGTTGGCGTAGATGTGATGCAAGGAACAGCAACTTTTGATATTGTACCATATCTTACAGATTCCTTTCCAGACAGTACTTTTTCCACCAAGCTTACACTACCTGCTGTTTTCAATTTTGGAGCTAGCTACAACCTCTCAGAAAAAATGATGTTAGCAGTAGATCTCAATTATGTTGGCTGGAAAGTTTACGACACCCTCTCTTTTGATTTTGCGCAAAACAGCGAAATTCTTGATGATATCAATTCACCTAGAATGTACAAAAACAGCTACATCGCTCGCCTTGGATTGCAATATGCTATAAAGCCTAATATTCAAATAAGAGCAGGTGCATATTTTGATAAATCTCCCGTATTGGATGATTACATTACTCCTGAAACGCCTGACTCTGATAAGCTAGGACTAACCTTTGGAGGCAGCATTCAAGCTAGACGATTACAAGTCGATTTAGCCTTGCTATACATTACTGGTAAAAAAAGAACAGCAATTAACAAAGAAACCGAGTTCGGTGGAACCTGGAAAGCAACTGCTTTTGTTCCGTCCATCAGTTTGGGATATTTATTTTAACATAAAAACATTGTCATGAAAAAAATCACTACAGCACTTACTCTATTAATCGCCACCTATTCGTTTGCTCAAGATTGCTCGCAGGGGCGATACAAAGAAGAAATATTTTCTACTATTTCAACTACATCAGACATTCAATATGGTTCTAACCTTGATAAAAATGGAGACAACGTTAATTTATTACTAGATGTCTATACACCTGACGGTGATGCTTTGACTGATCGTGCATTAATAATTATGGCTCATGGTGGAAGCTTCATTGCTGGAAGTAAAACAGGCTCAGACGTTGTAGACCTATGCACAGACTTGACAAAAAAAGGTTACGTAGTAGCTTCAATTAATTATCGATTAGGAATGAATGGAATTCCTTTCCCTGGTCCTGATTCTGCGGATGCTACAGAATCCGTTTATAGAGCAGTGCAAGATGGTAGAGCGGCTGTTCGATATTTTAGAAAAGACTTTACAGAAAATAATAATATGTTCGGTATCGATACTTCTCAAATATATTTTGGCGGTGTCTCTGCCGGAGGTTTCATCGCTCTGCATTTGGCATACTTGGATGACATTTCTGAATTTCCAAATTATGTTGATACGATTGGTCAGCCAGGTCTAACAGGAGGGTTAGAAGGTAATTCAGGTAATCCGGGATATTCTTCAAAGGTTAATGCAATTGTAAATATTTCTGGGGCACTTGGAGATAAATCTTGGTTAACTGCTGGTGGTGTGCCTGTATTAAATTTACACGGTAATCAAGACGGAACAGTTCCTTATAACTCAGACATTCTATACATGACAGGCATATTCCCAATCATGGAAGTTCATGGTAGCGCTGCTATTGCTTTACAAGCAGATATGGTTGGTGTAAACAACTGTTACAAGCAGTTTAATGGAGCCGACCATACGCCGCATGTATCCAATAGCAATTATTACGATACTACTATTACCTATATGACCGGATTTCTTGCCCAATTTACTTGTGGAGATCCATTTACGTGTTCTGATGCTGCACTATTCATGTCAATCAGCGATTTAAAGATAAACAAAGCTGAATTCTCAGTTTATCCAAATCCTGCTTCAAAATTTATCACCATAACTTCTGGATTGGTTAACGATTACGATATCGATATTCTTGATTTATTAGGAAAGAAAGTTTATAGTAGTCACCTAAATAATGACCGTGAAATGATTGACGTAAGCGCATTAAAATCTGGTCAATACATTATTAAACTAAGTGATGAAACAGGCTCTGCTAATAAGACAGTGGTAATCGAATAAAGCTTGACATAATATCGCTAACCAACCTCCTTTGGCTAGCGATATTACTCGCTTAATAAACTTCATGGCATATAAATTACTCCTTCGGAAATTCAGTGCCTCTGCAATCTGGGCATGTAGTCAAAGGAACTGACGCATCGTACTCTTCATTTATCGCTTCAATAAATTGATTTGCGATTAAAGCATAGCCTTTACTTGTCGGGTGATATCCATCTAAACTTATAAATCCTCCACTTACAAATTCTAAATCGTAGTCGACACCATTCCATAAAACCCCACTTGCTACTTGCTTAAAATAAGCATTGATATCCACAAGGGCAATCCCATGTTCTTGAGCTTTATGAGTTATGTAGCTATTATAGGCATCAATAGCGTTTTCAATAATGGCTAATTCATATTGGTCCAAAGAATGAATATCTGGAATTACCCTAGCCAACAAACCAACAAACCAACATTTAACCGAATCCAATGGCAATGAAAAAAGTAGTTTATCCCCATCTTTCATCTGCGATACTCCGCTTTGATAAGTACTATCACCAAATACAAAACCATTATCTCCTTCAACAAATCGAATATGATCAAAATCTGGACCACCAGAAATCATAACATCATTTAACGAATCTGCTTCATTTTGACTCATACTAGCTCCGTTATAGGGTATCAAATTAAAATAAGGGAAAGACTCTATTGATGGAATTGTTGCAATTACTCCCTTCCCTCCTGAACTGCTTATTACTTTTAAAATGGAGTCAATTTTTGTATTTTCTGGTAATGGAATATGTGATCCAGTGCCACCACGCATGGCATAACCATATATTTCTTCCATACCCAGCCACAAAATAGAAAACGTTGGATTTGTAGCCATTACGTCATCCATAATTGTTGATGATGCAAATCGGCTATAATAAGGGCTACCACCATTGTCGTATGATAATCCTAAAGAAGCATCATCATACTGCGCCATTGTTACGTATGGTGTGGCATAATTATGAAACGTCCCCGAAATAGACCCAAGCAACGAAGTTTCAGTTGAGTTAAATAACGATTTTACCGGCCCAAAACTTACTTCACCTTCGCAATCTGTTCGATCTCCCAAATGACTTTTAGAATGGAAGTCACTATCCCAAGGTCGTATATTTAATCCCAAACCATCTTCATCGTCAATAGTAGGTTGGTTAAATTCTCCTCCGCCCGCTTCTTGAAGTTGAATCGCTATTAAATTTGCCAAACTGTTTTCTTGGCTGGTTCTTGAGATTGCACCATCAGAATAACCCGACAAATAATTACCTCCAAGAGCTACAATAGAAGTAAAATCTGCTTCACCAGAAGTTGCTTCGTGCGGCTCGAGTTTACTACACGAAATACTCAGTATTATAAACAGGTATAAATAAAATGGAATATACTTCATAATTAAACTATTTAGTATCAAATTCTTAGATACCTTTACTTTCGGTAAATTTAATAGAATCTTTCTAATTTATTAGCTGATTTGTTAAATAATCTAAAGGCCCTATCATTAATTAACAACGTTGTATAAATTGTTTAAACTAAAGGCTTCCAAAATTATAATAAACTTAGGGTCATAAGATCTTTTTGCTATTCACATTCACTTGGTATGTTTAATAACTTTAGTTTACTTGCCTTACTATCAATTATCAATGTAACGGATTTTTGCCAAGAAGACACAGAAAATAGTTTAAGTAGTGCCATAAATGCTTACAGTTCTGAAAAAGATACTATGATGGGAGACGACTTATTTACTTGAAATGATCCGTAATAATAATTCCTACAACCAAAAGTCAAAACTGCATCCACGCAATAAACATCAAGACCGGTACGACTTTAAGCAACTTATAGCTTGTTCACCTGAACTAGCGGAATTTGTGCAACCCAACAAATATGGTGACGAATCCATCGATTTTTTTAGCGGAAAAGCAGTAAAAGAACTTAACCGTGCCTTACTTAAACTTCAATACAACGTTTTAAGATGGGATATTCCGAAAGGATACCTTTGCCCACCTATTCCTGGTAGAGCAGATTACATTCATTATGCTGCAGATTTACTGTGCACCAGCAACTTTGGGCGACTACCAAACGGTAAAAATATTAAGTGCCTAGACATTGGTGTTGGAGCAAACTGCATCTACCCCATTATAGGCACAATTGAATATGGATGGAAATTTGTTGGTTCAGATATTGACCAAATAGCTATCGGAAATGCAACCGAAATAGTTAAAGCTAACGCACAACTGAAAGGGCATATTGAGCTACGAATTCAGCCAAATCCAAAAGATATTTTCTATGGTGTCATTAAAAAAGAAGAGTGTATAGACATATCAATTTGTAATCCTCCATTTCATAAGTCTTCGCAAGAAGCTGAAGCAGGATCAGCAAGAAAAGTAAGTAACCTAACCCATAAAAAAGTGACTAACCCAACGCTTAATTTTGGTGGCCAGGGTAATGAACTTTGGTGCGATGGTGGCGAGCAAGAATTTATTAGCAAAATGATAGACGAAAGTGCAAAATACTCGACTACTTGTTTTTGGTTTACTTCGCTTATTGCTAAAAAAACACATTTAGCAAGCGCTTATAAAAACCTTAAAAGTGCTGGCGCCAATGAAGTAAAAACAATACCTATGGGGCAAGGAAATAAAACAAGTAGAATTATTGTTTGGACTTTTTTAGACAAAAAACAACAAACAACTTGGAAAAAAGAGAGATGGAAATAAGCCTCACTATTTAGTTTATTTATTACTCGCGATAAATAAGACTAACTAAGTAGCTGAAAATTCAACGAAATTTGAATGTCATCAGCAGGAAAATATTTTACTTTCTTTAATTTTTTAATTTTCACCCGTACACCATAACCAGTTTCTAATAAGTCAATCAATCGCTTTGCAGAAATATACGGCAAGTCCCCTAACTTATGAGCCCGGTAATAGACAGAGGCAGATTTTCCTTCAACTTTTAGCGATAACCTGCGCCCCTCATAAAGATGGTGATAGACGTATGGCATATCGAACTTTGAAATTCCATTTACTGCCGATGCAAATGTTAATGATTTTTCTTGCTCCTCAGTTTTTTTGAGTGTTCCGAATATTTCGGGAAGCAGTGCTAACAAATTGAAATTGTTAATTGATATAGTATTCATAGTCTTCGTTTTAAATGTTGAAAACAATGATATAAAAGTAAAACGTAATCTATTTACGGTGTACTTCTAGCGAAAAATCTAGAGATAATTGCTGCTAGCTTTTTTTATCTCTGCAGCAATTTGGTTTTTGAGAGATTTTGGTGAAATGACTTTTATACCGCCACCCATTGAAAGAATTTTCATCGCTAACTCTTTAGTAACTACAACTCGTAATCGGAGTTTACATTCATTTTCGTTATCAATAATAACATTTTGAGACCAATGAAGTGGTTGGCTTTTTAAATAGCTGCCTTCTAATGGCGATGCCGAAAGCAAGATGTCCTCAGGCTCTTTATCTAATGTCGTTATACCAATGTTGTATTTAAAAAATCGATCATAATCAAAGCCGTCATCAATCTCAAAGGACTTCCCTACTATTAATAGTTTAGTGACTCTATCTAAAGAATATGTTTTCACAAAGCCATCAAAATTATCGAAACCAATAACGTACCAGCGATTTTGGTATTCTTTCAATAAATAAGGATTAATCGATCTATCCTTTTCATCTTCAGCTTGAAATTTTTTGTAACCAATAGTAACCGAAACTTTGTTTTTTATTGCTTGCAATATGTCGCCCAAGTAACCGGTTCCAACCACAACAGGAGATTTCTCGAACTGAACATATTGTTGAATAGCCTTATCCTGAATATCTGGTGAAATATTTACGCGATCTAAAATTTTATCAATAGCAGAATGAAATTCGGAAAAGACTTCTGTATTTTTAAATTGAGACAATACGTTTGCAGCCATCTTAATTGCCTCAATTTGATCAGTATTCAAATCTATACTATACCCTTCTTCTTCATAATAATAACCGTTGTGCGATCTGCTAAACTTAATGGGCGCATCGTATTCCATCTTCAGGTAATTCAAATCCTTTTCAATTGTTGAATCAGAAATATTATTACCAGAAATTCCACCGTATAATGATTCTTCACATGCTTGACGTAAACTTTCCTTAGTAGGGTAAGGCTGGTACTTATTACCTATCTTTTGGTCGATAATCCGATGACGAATCGCAGCATACTTGTTCACAGCCATGAAGCTAAACTATGAAATTAGATTCAATTGTTCTGAGTATTATCAATACTTTTAAGCTCTGAAAATTTAGGTCGCCAGTGATACTTTTAAACTACTTCTTTTATTACTTGATTATCATACCGATATCAGTACTTCCCTATCCGCTTTTATATCTGTTTTCAGACTTTTTATACTTGCTCATGTACCGAGTAATTGGATACCGAAGAAACGTTGTAGAATCAAATCTGAAGAATTCTTTTCCTGAAAAATCTATAGAAGAGCTCAAAATCATCGAGAAGAAATTCTTTAAACACTTTTGTGATATCATAGTCGAAACACTTAAAACGTTTACTATTTCTGAAAAAGATATTCGTGAGCGTTTTGCATTCAAAAATGCTGAAATGCTTAACAAATACTATGATAATGGCAATAGTGTAATTGGAGTCACTGCCCATTATGGAAATTGGGAATGGGGTGCTCTATCTATGGGGATTTTTCTTGAACATAAAACAATGGGGATTTTCCATCAATTAAAAAGTGATTTTTGGGATAAACGATTGAGGTCTTCTCGTGGAAAATTTGGTCTTGCTTTGGTGCCTACAGACCAGGTTAAACCTTGGTTAAAGGAAAACAATAATACTCCGGTCTTACCTGGTTTTGTGGGAGACCAAACCCCACACAAAGTTAATAGGTGTCATTGGATGACTTTTCTCAATCAAGAGACACCCGTATTTCTTGGTGCTGAAAAATACGCAAGAGAAAATAATTGGCCAATGGTTTATGCAGCAATTCGAAAAGAAAAACGAGGATATTACAGCGTTGAAGTTATACTAGTCAGTGATAGTCCGCTTACCGAACAACCAACTGCGCTTACTGAAAAACATGTTAAAATACTAGAAGAACAAATAAAAGAGGCGCCAGAATATTGGCTTTGGACACACAGAAGATGGAAGCGCAACAAACCGGATAATTACGAAACATATCAAGGTTAATAACTATGCATGTAAATAACATACCTCTTGCCGAGCGGCTGCGACCTAATGATTTCAATAATTACATCGGACAAGAACATCTAGTAGGAAAAGATAGCGTTCTTAGAAAAGTAATTGATTCTGGGCATTTACCTTCCATAATTTTATGGGGGCCCCCAGGTGTCGGGAAAACAACATTAGCGAAAATAATTTCAGAAAAACTAGATCGACCTTTTTACACACTAAGTGCTATTAATTCAGGCGTAAAAGACGTTAGAGAAGTCATAGAAAGGGCAAAAAGTCAAGGATTTTTCGGAACCAATAACCCTATTTTATTCATCGATGAAATTCATAGATTTAGCAAATCCCAGCAGGATTCTTTACTAGGTGCTGTGGAGAACGGAACTATTACTCTGATCGGTGCTACAACTGAAAATCCATCGTTTGAAGTAATTTCAGCATTACTTTCAAGGTGTCAAGTCTATGTGCTTAAGTCACTAGAAAAAGAAGACCTTACCGCATTAATTGAGCTTGCCCTAAAAACAGATATTGATCTAAAAAAGAAGAAGGTAATACTTAAAGAAACCGAATCACTGCTAAGAATATCTAACGGTGATGCAAGAAAACTATTGAACGCCCTAGAGCTAGTTATTAACGCGGTCGATAAAAAAACAGTTACGATTACTAATGAATTGGTTTCAAGTACTATTCAAGCTAATATTGTTCGTTACGACAAAGATGGCGACCAACATTATGATATTATTTCTGCTTTTATCAAGTCAATTAGAGGAAGTGACCCCAACGCTGCAGTATATTGGCTAGCAAGAATGATTGAGGGTGGTGAAGATCCAAAATTTATTGCACGTAGACTTCTAATTCTTGCTTCTGAAGATATAGGAAATGCTAACCCCACAGCTCTCGTTATGGCAAATAACTGTTTCCAAGCAGTTAATGTTATTGGGTATCCTGAATGTAGAATTATATTGTCTCAAACTGTAATTTACTTATCAGTATCGGCTAAAAGCAACTCGAGTTATGAAGCTATAAATAGAGCTCAACAACTCGTAAAACAAACTGGGAACCTTTCTGTTCCATTAAATATTAGAAATGCTCCGACCTCCTTAATGAAGGATTTAAATCATGGCAAAGATTATAAATACGCCCATGCATATGAAGGAAATTTTACAGAAGAAGAATTTTTTCCAAATGAACTAGTTGGATCAAGGCTATACGAGCCAAATAAAAATCTTAGAGAAAATGAAATTAGAAAAAATTTAAAACAATGGTGGAAGTCTAAATATGACTATTAGTCAATAATAATTTTTGCCATATCTTTATAAAGCTCATACATATATCCAGCGACCATACCACCAATACCAGTTTCTATTATCTGCCACATAAAATCAATAGCAACATGACTCAGCTCATTTCCCTCAGTAAAAGAAATACCCAAAACAAAGGCAACTAAATAAAAGAAAAAACCTAATACACCTCCTAAAAAGCCTCCATTCGCATACTTTTTTGAAGAGAAATTTACTTTAGTTGCCAATACGGTAACAATAAATCCGATACATAGGTAAACAAAAGCTGCTAAACTATAGTATAACCAAAGTGGATACGTAACTTTATCAATATCATTAAGAAAGACTCCATGCCAAAGAAACGACAACAAAAACATTATCATAGAAGCTATAAACCATGAACCATAATATCGCTTTCTCCACTTCATTATTTCAACACAAAACCAAAGAATACATTAGTATTCAGGCAAAAATAAGGCTTTATTTTTATAGTTTTGGAACAAAGAATTAAAATTAAATTGTTAGCAAATAAACACATCCCCATTCTCACCTTTCTGTTGTTCTCTCTGAGTATTACTTCTTGCAAAAAAAGAGACCAAAATCCAAAATGGGATGCAGATGAATTAGTTCCATTAATTAAAACTTCTGTCAATCTTTACGATTTATCTAATTATGATGAACTTAACCCCGATTCTTCTGGAGCGCTACTTCTTACTTTCAGTAACTCTCTATTTAAGTATAGCTTAGATTCCCTTGTTAGTATACCTGACACTGGGTTATCTGAACGAATAGATACATTAATCTTTGTTAGTTTTGCACCAGGTTTTTCTGTTGATCTTGCTCAAAACCAAGAGACTAAACTTAAAATCGGCAATACTGAATTAGTTGAGGCGATAATAAATTCAGGTAGTATTGATGTTTCAATCGAATCAACATTTAGTGAACCAACTATTGTTAGCTATGAATTATCCTCTGCAACCAAAAATGGTAGTAAGCTTCTAATTTCTGAATCTATTCCCGCAGGAAGTATATCAGGCCCTTCAGTTGTTTCTGCTTCCTATAATTTATCAAATTATTACCTAGACTTAAAAGGAGTAAATGGAAATAGCTACAACACAATAGTTGCTCAAATATCGGCGATGGTAGACCCCTTAGGAGACACTTTAGTCAGCCAATTGAATGACTATATAGAGATTAGCTACACTTTTAATAATATTCAGCCCAAATATGCCAGAGGTTATTTTGGCAATGATTCATATAGCAACATGGGCGCAGAAGAATTTCATTTTCTATCAAACTTCACAGGGGGTGATATAGATATCGAATCATTAAATATGAATTTCGAAATAAAAAATGGGGCAGGTGTAGATCTTCAATTAGCTAGTAATGATATTTCTATGAGTAATATAGAAACAGGCAGCACAAGTGTTTTAAACAGCACCGCACTTGCTAATTCGCTCAACATTGACCGGGCACAAGAAACTGGAGTCGCCGCACCACCAGTAATTGCTTCTTCCTACTCTATCGGGCTCGACATCAATAATTCTAATATAGATAAGCTTTTCGAAATTATTCCTAATCAAATTAATTATGGTTTCGATTTACAAATAAATCCCTTTGGACATATATCTTCTCATAATGATTTCATATATAAGGACTTTGGCATTGAAGTGCTGCTAGATATGGAAATTCCTATGTCAGTTGCCACAAATAAATTTACGCTGAGCGACACTATAGAGTTTGACATTGGAGAAAAAACAATAGACGACCGTTATCTCATTATAGACGGTTTTATTCACCTGTATGCAGACAACTGGTATCCATTTACTGCTGCTACGCAATTATACCTCCTTGACGAAAGTTATACCATATTTGACTCGATACTTGTTGAAAATTCAATTATTGAAGCAGGAATACTTGATGATAATAATATTGTTGTTTCCCCTATGCGATCAAAAATTAGTGGGGCAATAAATACATCAAAAATTGACGCACTATACAATGCAGAATTTATAAAGACCGATTTCACACTTTCAACGCCTGATTACCCAAATTATGTAACGGTTTATGATTATTACAAGATAGATATGACACTTGTTGGAGATTTCAATTATGTCATCGATCCCAACAAATGAGGGTTCTAACTACAATATCAGCAGTAATTTTAGTATTTAATTTAGCACTAGGACAAACTGCATTCACACTTCAAATTTATGATTCTGATTCTAGTAAATTTGTGACAGGTGCTTATGGCGAAATTCAATACAATTCGGCAGCCATCACTAACCTATTTGCAAAAGCATTCTACCAAGGCGAATATCTTACAAAGGAAATAAAAGAAAGTTCTATCAATAAGCTGGGAAATTTTAACCAACTTGGTTTGGATGCAAACTATGGTGCTTATTCTTCGATTAGGTTAAAAAGTTTCATGGGAAGAAATCCGTATAGACTCAATTGGTTCATGGGCTTATATAATCGAGCACATACTGACTTGTCTGTTCCTGAAAATTTATTCAGGTTAGTGTTCGAGGGCAACAAACAATTCACTGGCGAATCTATTGATATTAGCGGTTTCGACTTCAAACTATTCAATTACCAGCAACTGCATACTGGGTTATACTTTGACAATGGACTTGGTCAAAAAATTGCGATAAGCGCATCATATCTTAATGGTAATAGATACCTCTCATACTCAGTACCGCAGCTTAATTTTTTTACCAGTGATATTGGGGATCAAATAGCCATAGATTGGGATTTAACCTATCGACAAGCTAACCTCGAAAATGAAAGGTATTTACGCTCTAATGGATATGGATTCTCGACTGACTTAATGTATCAATTTAGCTATCATTCTGTTGAGAATTCTAATAATTATATGAAAATTGAGGTCAATGATTTAGGTTTTATCAACTGGTCATCAAAATCTCAATCTATTACTAGTTCTGATTCTTTATTATATGAAGGTTATTACATTAAAAACATTCAAGAAATACACGATTCATTAATTCAAGAAGTAAGTGTGGATAGCATTGTCGATTCCCATACCTATCTAAAAACAGATAAATTCACCACTTATCTACCAGCAAGAATTTCTCTTGACATAAAGCAACAACATAACGAAAAGTTAGCTATAAATATAGGAATTAGCTATAGAATTAACGCTAACTACACACCATTATTATTTGTTGAAGAGCAATATAATATTACAAAAAAAATAATTGCATCTGGCAGATTAAGCTATGGGGGCTACACTAAACTTTCTTTTGGAATGAATGTTCGTGCCCAATTTAAATCAATAGGATTATTTGCAGGAACGAATAACCTTGAAGGCCTTATCCTTTCGAAATATTTTGGTGGATTCAGCGCTTTTGGTGGGATAAATTTTAGACTTTAAAATGAAAACAAAGTTATGCACGCTTTTAATGAGCACTATATTTATTGGAGCATTTAACATATGCGCTCAAGTAAATACGTTTAGACATGTTTTCGGAGGTGTTGGGGATGATTTCGGCCAGGATATTGAGCAAACTGCAGATGGTGGCTATGTTATTACAGGAGCAACAGGAAGCTTTGGTTACGGTCAATCTGATGTATATCTCCTAAAAATTGATTCATTAGGAATTTACGAATGGTCGAAGTCTTATGGTGGATCTAATATTGATTGGGGTTATGATGTAGAAATAACTTCAGATGGAGGCTATGTTATTGCTGGATACACAAACAGCTTTGGATCTGGCGGTTATGATTTCTATCTTCTTAAAACAGATAGTATCGGAGATACATTATGGACAAAAACATATGGTGGCTGGAACTGGGACCGATGTTTTTCTATGGACATTACCTCTGATAATGGATTTGTTCTTGTTGGAGAAACATACAGCTATGGAGCTGGAGAAACAGATTTCTGGATCGTAAAAACAGACGAATTTGGGGATACACTTTGGACCAAAACTTTTGGCGGCAGCTTAGAGGAAAGAGCTAATTCTATATTTGAAACTTATGATGGCAATCTAATAATATGTGGGAATTCAACAACCTACTCAGATGGAGGTGCAGATGGAATAATTCTAAAAATTGATAATTTAGGTAACACAGAATGGTTCTCTAATTACGGAGGGCCAGAAAATCAAAATTATAATAGTGTTATTCAATATTATGATACTACTGGTTATATCTGTTTTGGGACTAATAACATTAGTTCTACACAGAGCAAAATGTACATGACTAAGTTTGATAATTTTGGCTCATTTGAATGGGATAAACAATATGGTAATGGCACAATTAATACTGGGAGTGCCGTTAGTAATAGAGGCAGTGGTTCTATGGTAGTAGCAGGAACAAATGACAACAGCATTAATAGTATTGAAGTCCTTGTAACCAGTCCAACAGGTGGTTTTTGGGCTAACAATGCAAACATTGGCGGTGCCGATGCAGATGTAGGTAATGATATTATTGTAACATCAGATAATCATTTTGCTATCTTAGGAAATACTAAAAGTTTTGGATTCGGCTATTCCGACATATTAGTTTACAAATCATCTAGTTCAATTGAGTCAGACTCATCAAACTACACAGCTCAACAAGACACAAATACTGTTAACTATCCTATTCAGTTTAATGGTCATACCGAAAATAATTTAGACAAAAAAATAACCATTTACCCAATACCTAGCTCGAACAGTAAAGTTAATTTGTCTACAAAAAACATAACAATAATAGATGCTAAGTTATATAACCTTATAGGACAGCTAATTCCAAGTGTTTTACACATTAATAATAATCAAGCAACAATAGAAAATCTATCTTTAGTAAAAGGGATATATCTCCTAGAACTTAACTTAGATAACCAAATCGTTTATCAACAAGTTGTTTTCGAGTAATGAAATTTCTCATAAGGGCCTCACACTTAATATTCTTAATACTTTTTATTTTATCTCTAATATTCTACGCAGAAAGAGTTGCATTTATTGATTCAGCCTATCATATATTTAAGTTAATAAATGCTGAATCTCTAACTTATGAAGCAGGAAGATATGGTGCTTTTCTTACAAAATGGCCAGTAGTTTTATTAGTTAATTTAGGCGCACCATTAAAAGTGATATTATTAGTATTTTCAGGCTGGTTTATCCTATGGTATTACCTTATTTTTTTGATTATATCATATGTCCTAAAAAATAAAAAAATAGGAGTTGCTCTTGCGTTATCTCTAGTTACGGGTTATGGAAGCACGTTTTTCCATTGTGTTACAGAAACCCATCAAGCCTTGGTGTATAGCTTTTTATTTTATGCCTGGATTTCTTCAACTATAAAACTGAAAACCCTCCTTCGTATTGTTGGTGGACTTCTTTTAATTCTTCTTTCTTTTCTCACCCACCCCATATCACTTATAGTCATTCTTACCTTGTTAGGTTTTTATCTTATACAGAATAAAAATTATTCAACATCAACAAGGTATATCTATCCAGTTTTTATAGCAGTTCTGGTTATTTTAAAGCTCTTATTAACAGAAGGAGAATCATATGAAGGCCATTTTTTTGATCTCAAAGATATCCTATCATCATTCCATGCAAGAATGTTTAATTGGATTTTCTACTTTAAAAATATTACTTTTTTATACCTTACTTCAACGCTAGCATTGATTTTATTAGCTTTTAACATGTACAAAAGAAAAACATTCGCTCATTTTTATACTGTTTTTTCTTCAATTACGCTATTATTCCTTCTTATCCTGTTTTATAAAGGGGGAGCTAGCATAATGAAAGAGAGGGCATTACTTCCATTCTGTTCGATTGTTATCTTTTTTCTAGTTGCGGTATTATCAAAAAAGACCCTAGACAAAAGCTATTCTAAAAGCTATTTCATTTTTAGCTCAGTAATTGGCTTAGCAGCCATTATATCGATGCGAATTGAACACGCCACCATACAAAACAAATACTTGTTTGCGTTTACTAATGAAATATTTAATTCTACAAAAAAGATTATTGTTCCACTAAATGAAATTAATGACAATAAAAACACGATAACATGGGCCATTCCTTATGAAACATTGCTCCTTTCTGCTGCCAGCGGGAAAGAAAATTCAAAAACTATATACCCTTTACGGGACCAAGAGTTGAATTCTATTAATCTAAATGATAACAATTTAGTACTTGGGGCTCCTTTTTATTTAAAACATAACGCCTCTCTACTAAATAAAAACTACTTTATACTTGATCAATCAAGTTACATCAAGCTAAAATCATTTCCCAAATAGTATCCTCCCAATGTGTTCAGCTGTCTTATCCCAACTAAATATTTGAGATTGAAAATTCCCCTTGTTAATTAAATTAGCTCTTAACTCTCCATCGGTTGCCATTTGGAGCATTGCCTTTTTTATCGACTCAACGGAATTAGGATCTACCAGCAAAGCAGCATCCCCAGAAACCTCAGGCATCGAGCTTACATTTGATGTTATTACTGGAACTCCGCAATGCATTGCTTCGATTAATGGTATGCCAAACCCCTCAAACAGTGAAACGTATGTAAGAGCAAGAGCTGATGCCATCACCTTAACCAAATCTTCTTGCGCCAACCTTCCTGTAAAAACAACTTTTTCCTTGTTTTTCATCGATTTATAAATCGACTCCAAATTGGAATCAGACCACATTTTCTCTCCAACTATTAAAAGCTTCGTATTACAATCGGCCGATTCGCAAAATAAATCGAACGCTTGCAACAATCGGCCAATATTCTTTCTCGGATTAATAGATCCAGCATATATGAAGTACTGAAAACCATTTGAATAAATATCTCGAACAACTTGCTTCTCTGGATCAGATAGTTGAAGATAAAGCGCAGACATTCCATTATAAACAACATCTATTTTATTAGCATCAATTCCATACTGCTCTATGATATCCCTTTTTGAAAATTCAGAAACGGTTATTATGTTAGTAGCTTTTTGAGCGAATCTTGGAAAAAATCGATTATAATATTTTCTTTCCAAAAACGGAATATGCTCTGGAAATTTGAGAAACGCCAAGTCATGAATAACCTGAACCTGACTGATATTCGTGCGCAATGATAAATAACCATCTAGCGAAAAAAACACATCCGCTTTATACTTTTTTAAAATTTTTGGCATCGAAAATTCAAACCATAAATAATAAAGAAAAACATGGCGAGCAGGCGGCCCAATAACTACTGGAGTAACATTGCTCGAAAAAATGAACTCTTCGCTGTATGCCCTATCAAAAATAAAAATGAACTCATGTTGTGGATGATTAACCGATAATCTTTTAAGTACCTCATATGAAAACCACCCTATGCCTTCGAGTTTATCCTTAATTAGCAATCTGGTATTTACAGCAATTCTCATTCTTATTGAAAGCTACTCTAATGCAATGATTGTAAAATCTGTTCGTCTATTCTGCTGCCGACCTTCGGGTGTGTCGTTGGTAGCAATAGGTTTGGAAGAACCATAGCCTTTAAATTCCAACCTCGACTCTTCAATTCCATTCTTTACCAAATAATCTAAAACCTCTTTAGCTCTGTTTTCAGATAGAATTTGATTTTTTGCAATATCCCCAACATCATCGGTATGTCCACCGAGCTCAATCTTCATCATTGCGTTGTCTTTTAAAAATTTTGACAATTTGTTCAATTCTGCTTGTGATTGCGAAAGCAAATCGAACTTATTTGTCTTAAAGAAAACATTTTTCAAAACAACTGTTCCACCTGCTTTTTTTGGCTGCAAAGGCACATCAAGAATAAACGGGTCTGCTGCACTTCCTTGAGCAGTTAGCGAGAATGTTTCGCTATAAAAAAGATATCCATCTTTAGAAACATGCAATGCATAATCATTGTTAATTGGTAAACAAACTAAAAATTCACCGTTTTTTCTATCCGATTCAGAGCGAACTACTACCTCTTCTGTTTCCACATTGATGAGTTCAAATATCGCACCCAATGGCAATTTAGTGTACATATCATATACCTTACCTTTTGCGTAGGTTACCTTTTGCGGCCGGGCATAGGCTGGCAACTCAAAAGAATATAAATCTAACGACCCATAGCCACCCTCTTTTGCAGAAGAAACATAAGCCACCAATCCTTCCGAACTTACAGATAATCCATTTTCATCGTTTTTTGAGTTTATCGGATATCCAATATTTATTGGCTTTCCCCATTTCCCATCTACACCTTTTCTACTATAGAAAATATCCCTTCCCCCAAGTCCAGGGTGACCGTCCGAAATAAAATATAAAGTTTGTCCATCTGGATGAATGAAAGGTGCTTGTTCTTCTCCATCGGTATTAATTTCTTTAATCGGCTCAGGTGTTGCCCATTGCTGAGTAATTACATCAAATTCAGATTTCCAAATATTATTTCCTTTATTCATACTAATTCCACGAACAAAATATAATGTTTTACCATCAGAGGAGAATGACGGAGCTGTTTCAAACCGACTAGTATTTATAGGTTTTAAGTTCATAGGTGATCTCCATAAATCACCATCTTTGATTGCTATATATATATCACAGCTTCCTTTTCCATCTTCCCGATTACAGCCAACAAAGTAAACAAACCTGCCATCAGGTGCAAGAGCAAGAGCTCCTTCATTTTTCTTTGTATTTATAGGCGGTCCAACATTTTTAGCAAGCCCCCAAGTTCCGTCTTGAGCTTTTTTTGATATATAAAAATCCTCGGCCATTTTTGGAAATCCATTTGGATAATAACCACTTACAACATTTCTCGTCAGCATAAAAGTTTCCTTGTCAACCGTTTGCGTAGGCCAATATTCTTGATGCTCCGTATTAATGTTCGAACCCATATTAATCGGATTATAATCTACTGGGTTTTTCATTAATGAATCCCTAAATAATGATAATGTCACTAATTTTTCTACCCCCACACGTCTAGCTAAAGAAATATTTTTATCCTGCAATGCTATATTAAAACTACTAATCGCACCTTCAAAATCGTTATTCTCCATTTTTGCTCTCCCAATCAAAATAAAGCTTTTAACTGCTGGGCGCTTATCTTTGTCAATAGCTAGCTGATAATAATTAATACCCTTCTCATACATATCATTGCTACAATATAGATCTCCTAGCATATAATATGCATCAATAAAAGCAGAATCTATTTCAATAGTTTCCTTCAATAAAGCTTCATATTCTGTGGGCACTCGAGAACGTTGAGCTTTTTCGAATGATGTATTCGCCTTCTTATTTTTAGAAACATATTGGGCATATACCCCATTTGAAAAAAGGAAAGCTAAAAACACAATTAATATGCAACGAAACCTCATCTTATGGTATTTTCAAATATTTATGGGTTTGCAACGAAATATTCCATTTAGGATTATCCATTACGTAATTAACGATTATTGGCATAATGTCTTCTCGTTTACTCCACTCAGGTTGCAAAAACAAACGACAATTCGAATTTACTTTTATTGCATGTTCTTCTGCCCATTTTAAGTCACTGAGGTTATGAACTATAACCTTTAATTCATCAGCTATATCATAAACTTCTGCTTGAGGTGGAGCTGTTTTCTTTGGTGATAAGCAAATCCAATGCCAATGACCTGTTAATCGATACGCTCCAGAAGTTTCAATATATAAACGAATCCCATGGGCTATAAATTGCGATGTTAAATAATCCAAATTATACATGGATGGCTCTCCTCCAGTAATCACAACAGCTTTTGCTGGATATTTCGCTGCATTAATAACCACCTCATCAACACTTTTAACAGGGTGTAAGTCTGGGTTCCAACTTTCTTTAACATCACACCAGTGGCACCCCACGTCACAGCCTCCAATTCTAACAAAATATGCAGGCTTACCAGTATGTCTACCTTCACCTTGAATAGTGTAAAATTCTTCCATTACAGGAAGCATCTTACCCATATCTAAAAACTTTTTTTGATCTTTTTCCAAAGCCATGTATCTCTTGGCAAATGTAGTAATCCTAAAGTATCAAATGACTAATAGAAGACAATAGTTAAATGGTTTTTAGGTTTATATTTGTATCAAATTTAAGTTAGATGAGCGAAGAAATAGAAAAAGTAAAATGTTTAATTATTGGGTCAGGTCCAGCAGGATATACAGCTGCTATTTATGCCGCTAGAGCAAATATGACTCCTGTATTATATCAAGGCATGCAACCTGGTGGTCAACTTACTACTACCAATGATGTAGAAAACTTTCCTGGATACCCCGATGGCGTTACTGGGCCTGAAATGATGATTCAATTACAAGCCCAATCAGAAAGATTTGGTGCTGCTGTTAGAACCGGATGGATTTCTAAAGTAGACTTTACCGGTCCTATTCATAAGGTTTGGGTAGAGGACAAAAAAGAAATTCATTGCGAAACGGTAATAATTTCAACGGGAGCAGAGGCTAAATACCTTGGTTTACCCTCTGAACAAAAATACCTTGAACTCGGAGGAGGCGTTTCAGCATGCGCTGTATGTGATGGGTTCTTTTACCGCAATCAAGAAACTGTTATTGTTGGAGCTGGCGATTCGGCATGTGAAGAAGCGCACTATTTATCGAATATTTGCAGCAAAGTAACCATGCTAGTTAGACGTGATGAATTTAGAGCATCAAAAATCATGGTAGAAAGAGTCAAAAAAACAGAAAACATAGAAATATTATATAATACGAATACGCTTGAAGTATTGGGTGATGGCGAAGGAGTTACTGGAGCCAAAGTTAAAAATAGTGTAACTGGTGAAGAACAAGTTATTCAATGCACTGGATTCTTTGTAGCAATTGGACACAAACCGAATACGGACATATTTAAGAGTTGGATTGACCTTGATCAAACGGGTTATATTATTGGAAAACCAGGTTCATCAAAAACAAATGTTCCAGGCGTGTTCGTTTCAGGTGATGCCTCCGATAAAGAATATCGGCAAGCAATTACAGCTGCAGGAACAGGCTGTATGGCTGCTTTGGATGCAGAACGATATTTAGCGGCTCAAAATTAGACATCATAATGGACAGATAGGGGCCATTCGCATTTGTGAATGACTTTTTTATTATATAAACCACAACTATTTACGATGAAAAAATTATTCCTAGTATTAGTTTTTATACCATTTTCTGGAATTTCTCAAGACGTTGATTCGTTAATGGTTCGTGAAATTTATGATGAAATACTTACCAACGGCGAATGCTATGAAAATCTTAGAAGCTTATGTAAAGATGTTGGAGCTCGACTAAGTGGGTCGCCTGAAGCTGCAAAAGCGGTAGGCTGGGGAGAAGCGTTATTAAACTCCTATAAATTTGACAAAGTTTGGCTGCAAGAAGTTATGGTTCCGCAATGGAAAAGAGGCAAAAAAGAATCCTGCGTATTGATTGGTCAAGATGACGTTCCATTAAATGTATGTGCCTTAGGAGGGTCGGTAAACACCAATGGAACTATTTCAGCAAAAGTAGTTATGGTAAACAGCTTCGAAGAATTAGATTCTCTTGGTGAGGCAGCAATAAATGGAAATATTGTATTCTTCAATACACCAATGGATCAAAAACAAATTAGAACTTTTAATGCATATGGAGGGTGCTATCCCTTTCGATCAAAAGGGCCATCCAAAGCAGCAAAGTATGGGGCTTTAGCTACTGTTTTGCGCTCTCTAAGTACACTAACAGACCATTCCCCTCACACAGGAGTAATGCGATACGAAGCTGGCATTCCACAAATACCTGCTGCAGCTATTGGTACCGCAGATGCTGACATTCTTGAAAATGCAATGCTAGACAAACTAGACATTACACTTCAATTAACAATGCATTGTCAAACTTTACCAGATGTAAAATCATATAACGTAATTGGAGAAATAACTGGGAACGAACACCCCGATAACTACGTTATTGTTGGCGGACATTTAGACTCTTGGGATATCGGTGAAGGCGCGCATGACGATGGTGCGGGAATTGTTCATTCAATTGAGGCACTTCGAACATTGAAAGCTATAGGTTATAAACCAAAAAACACATTGCGCGTTGTTCTTTTTATGAATGAAGAAAATGGCGCAAAAGGCGCTCAGAAATATGCTGAAGAAGCTAAAGCAAAAAACGAAAAACATATTGCTGCAATTGAAAGCGACAGAGGTGGATTTACACCACGAGGATTCAGTATTTCTGGCACAGAAAAACAATTTAAACAATTGGAAGAATGGGAAAAGATATTAATGCATTACGACCTAGAATATATCGTTAAAGGGTTTGCAGGAGTTGATATTGCCCCATTAAAAAATGGAAAAACCGCCTTAATTGGTTTTGCTCCCGATTCTCAGCGTTATTTTGATCTGCATCATTCAGAAAATGATGTTTTTGAAATGGTTCATGAAAGAGAGTTAAAACTTGGTGCAGCTTCTATTACCGCGCTAATTTATTTGATTGACAAGTACGGAATATAAAAATCAAATTAGAATTAGCTGTTTATTTAAAATTGCAAGACTAACATAAAAATAAATTTTGTAATTTTACATTCCTAATATTACACTCCCCTTATTATGATTATTAAAAAATTCGCATCTTTACTTACCTTTTCTTTAATTGCTCTATTAACTTGTGTTGGTCAAACCGTAATTTACTCTACCGATTTTGGAACTGACGGACTTTTTCCAACAGGTTATACTAATTCATCACAAATACAAATTTCCCAAGTTGGTCCAAGTTCTGGTTATACTGGTGCCTCCGGAGGTGATTATGTCAATTGTCTAAATAACGTAGGCGCACTTCAAACCCTCACAGTTAACCCCCCTATATCAACTGTAGGTTTCGAAAATATTAATGTTATATGGGGAGCAAGACAAAATGACGCTCCTGCAATACAGCTGGAATGGAGTACAGATGGTTTTGTGACTCCATTTGCAGTTACATATACAGAAGTTGCTAATAATGATACTTGGGATTTTGTTAATGGCGGAACGGCTGTTAACCTTCCTGCAGGTGCAAATGGAGCTGCAAATCTTCAATTTAGATTTTCGTATACTGGATCACTAGACGCTTTACACTATTACAAAATAGATGATTTTACTGTTGAAGGTACTTGCATAGAGCCTACCACACAGCCTTCCTCATTAGCTGCATCAATTATTGGTGATGATGCTGCATTATTGAGTTGGGACATCGGGAATGGTGCAAGTCGTTTAATTGCTATTCATGAGGCAACTGCTGTCACAGCGACTCCAGCAGATAATACTACTTATAACGCAGATAATATCTTTGGCAGTGGTGATGAGTTAGTCCTAGGCAACTTTGAGTATGTTATTTACAATGACCAAGGCACATCAGCTACTGTTACTGGGTTAAGTTTGGGAACAGTATACGATTACACAATATTCGAATATAATTGCGATGCAGGTTCGGAAGATTATTTAACTGTTGCACCGCCTAATTTTTCATTTACAACTTGTGATGGAAGCTCTCCTGCAGTCGAAGCTTCAACCGATGTTACATCCAACATTGCAGTTTCTAGCTTTCAACTAGATTGGACTATTGGAGATGGTGAACGTCGAATCGTTGTAGTTAAGGCAGGTAGCGCTGTTGATGTAAGCCCTACTGATAACACTGTTTATACTGCTGATGCAGATTTTACATTGGGCCAAGACATCGGTTCTGATAATATTGTTGTATTTAATGGAACAGGAAATTCAGTCACCATAACTGGACTTACAGTAGGTACAGAATACCATTTTAAAGTATTTGAATATAATTGCGAGGGGGACCCAAAGTACCTCACTACTGCCCCATTAACCGGCTCGCAAAGTACTGCCGGTGTATTCTATTCACACTCAACAACAGATCTAGATAATGTTATTAACTGGTGGTCAAATAGAGATGGTACAGGCACAAATCCAGCCAATTTCACGGACGACGATAAACAATATATAATTGAAGATGACGGCAGTTCAACAGGAGCCGCATGGACTGTATCTGGTGCAAATAGTAAAGTTATTATTGAAACGGGAATAGGATTCACAGTTACAAACGGGAATACCGTAACAGCATCAATAGAATTAGAAGGAACGGGAGCAATTACAATAGATGATGGTACAAACCCCACGCTGGCTGTAATATCGAGTACTAGCACTGTAACTTACTCCACAAATGCAGCATCCATAGAAACTACGACATATGGTAATTTAGTTATTGATAAAGCACTTTCGCTAAGTGGAGACATTGCAGTTTCAGGTGCCCTTACATTAAATGATGTTCTTACACTTAATGGTAATATCCTAACATTAGATGGTACTATTGCTGGTGCTAGTACAATCTCTGGCTCAAACGCTAGTGATATTATTATTGGCGGAACGGGTGCCCTTGGCACTATCGAATTTACAACTGGCAACGAATTATTAGAAAACCTAACAATAAACAGAACAACATCTGGCACAGTTACACTTGGAAGTGATTTAACGATAGGTGGGGCCACTAGCGGTACTGGAGTGTTAACTTTAACTGATGGATCTCTAGATTTAAATGGCAATACTCTATCCTTTTCAAATTCATCTACCTCCATTGCAGCTGGAACAATTACTGGCTCTAATACTGCTAATATTATAATTAATGGAGCTGGCACTTTCGGAGATGGATTAGCAATGGATCAAACTTCAGCAATTACAAAGACTCTTATGACCTTAGATTTTGACAGAGCTGGCCAAGATATTGTTCTTGCTTCTGATTTAACTATATCGAATAGTATGATTGGCCGCGACGGTTCATGCTCAATAGGAGCAAATACTTTGTTACTTGAAGGTGATTATACTTCAGTAAGTGGTGATCTTAAAGGTACAACCTCATCTAACCTTACTATTAATGGGCTTAATCCCATAACTAGCGCTATTGTTTTTGATCTGGGAGAAAATGATTTGGGAACTTTAACAATGAATAGGGCTAACGAAACTTTAACACTTGGAACTGATTTAAATATTGCTACAGCACTAGTAATTTCGGCTGGTACCGTATCAAATGGAGGAAATATCATTGATGGTAGCACTGGCGCTGCTTTAAATTTAACTGCTGGATCTAACCTAACTTTAGCCGGAACAACAACATTTCCAACATTTACTTCTGAAACCATTGATAGAACTTCTACTGTAGAGTATGCTGGTGGAGTACAATCTGTTGCAGTAAAAGATTATGGTCATATCAAATTCTCTGCAGCAGACGTAAAATCGCTAGCAGGCCCAGGGGGAAGCTTAGCGGGTGAAATGTCTATTACAGGGGGTACATTTAACATGGGGAATCACGCCTTTACGTTTAAATCAGACGCAACCGGAACTGCTCAATTACTAGAAATAACATCAGCGGATAATCCAGCATTATTGAACGCAGGAAATGTAACTGTCGAGCGCTATGTTGAGGGGGCTATTGGTTTTAGAATTTTTAGTCCACCTGGAACGGGGGCAACAATTGCCGATTACAATAATGAAATGGCAATGTCTGGCCCTACTCTTGTTGGCTCCAATGATGACAGCCCAGGTTCATGGCCATCAACATATATGTACAATCAAGGGACACTCACTGGATCTGATCTTGATGCTGATTCTGGTTGGTACAACCCTACCAATGTTTCTCAAACAATGCAACATACATCGAATGTAGTTGCAACTTCTGCATCTGCTACTGCTGGAATTGCTACATACCTTACAACGATAACAAGCGCAAGTACCCCAATGCCTTTAACTACAGATGTTACTGTAAGCCTAGATAACTCTCAAGGCACCTTTGTATTAAATAATTTAAGCTTCGGCGGCGGTGGAGCTGGTGCACCTATAGCTGGATACCATTTAATCGGAAACCCTTACCCCTGCAGTCTAGATTGGAATGAAGTGGTAGCTAACGGAATGACCAATGTAGATGCTTCAAATTCGATATATATTGTTGAGGGGGCAACTAATAATTTTACCCCATCAACTACTGCTATTCTTGCATCTGGCGAAGGTGGTTTCATAAAAGTATCGAATGGTACAAATCAAATAACTATTGAAGAAAACGATAAGTTAGGAACGGGTATTGCGGATCCATTTAATAAGACTAACAATAATGGGCTACCCGGATTAGAACTTGTTATAAACGTTGGAACCCACTATGACCAGGCCCAAATTGAGTTTAAACAAGGTATGAATGATCTTTATGAACATGAATTTGATGCATTGAAAATGGACAACTTTTCTGGAAAAACAAATATAGCCGTTGTTTCAAGTGATAACAAAGACCTCCACTGGAATTATATAGATGACAATGCCAACTCAACTATTCCAATAAAAGTGTATAGAAATTCTAATACTGGCATTGTAGAATCTTACACGTTAGAATTAAACAATGTAGACGAATTAATTCAAAATAACAAGTGTATTAGTTTTGAAGATATAGAGACAGGGATTAGTTTTCCACTTACAGGTGATACAACTTATACATTTACAATGAATGATACTGTTACCCAGGCAAGACTATTCATTACTATTAACTCTCCTTTAACAACCAACCAGACCAATCTAACATGCGAAGGAACAAATGATGGAACCGCATCGGTATTTGGAACTGGACCCGTTGTTCAATATACATGGACAGATCAAGCAGGAAATACTATACCGGTGTTTGGTGGTAACTTAAATAATTTAGCTGCTGGTTATTATTATGTTGAAGTTACTGGCCTTATTGGAAGTTGTTCTGTTGCCAATGCAGCATTTGAAATAACTGAACCAGCAATGTTACTCGTAAATTCTGAAATTGAAAATGTAATCTGTAATGGTCAAAATACTGGAAGTATTGAATTAACAGCTACTGGTGGCGAAGGAACCTCCTACTCTTACAATTGGAGTAATGGATCGAATGGTGCTACTCTTTCTAATTTAAGTGCAGGTAATTACACCGTAAGTGTTGTTGACAATGAAGGTTGTGAAACAATCGAAAACATAGCTATTACTGAAAATGAATTAATCTCTTTAACTAATTCATCTAATGATGCTACTTGCTTTGGATTAGATGATGGTTACATTGATCTAGAAGTAATAACGAGTGGCTCTTTTATATTCGACTATTTGTGGAGCAATGGCGAAACCACGCAAGATATTAGCAATTTATCAGCAGGGCAATATGATGTAACGGTAACTAATGAAAATGGTTGTGCCTCAATATCTTCTATGTTAATTGATGAGCCTATAGAAATTAATGTTCTTTTCGAAGCAAGTACTGACACAATTAATTTAGATCAAGGGGCAGTAATCGCTTTCACAAACTTATCAACTGGAACTAATATCTATAACTGGAACTTTGGTGATGGAGGTACTTCGACAGATATGTCTCCATGGTACGAGTTTTCTTCAATTGGCACTTACATTGTAACCTTAGATGCTAGCAATGGTGGATGTGATGGGGCATTTAGCTCAAACATCGTGGTAAATAACGTGAGCAATATACCTGCTATCACTAATGAAAATGAAATGAAATTCATTGAAGTTAGTGGTCAACTTTATGCTTATAGTCAATCGTTAGCAAATGATCAATTCCAAATTTCGATATACAATAGTATCGGCCAATTAGTTAGTTTTTCAGTAGGTATTGCAGATGAAAACAAAATTGAACTCGTTTTACCAAAGTCTAAAGGTGTTTATCTAATTAAGTTAGCATCTACAGAGCAAGAATTTATAAAAAAATACATTGTTGCTAATTAATATTTTATTAATAGCTTTGCCTCCCAATGAAAAGAGTCAATTCTTTTAATTCCAGAGTATTAAAAGTACTTCCAGTACTTTCAGCGCTTATTTTTCTTTCACTAGATAGTATGTGCCTAACGTTAGCTCCAGGTGGAGGCCCACCTTGTGGTGGAGTATTTGGAGATTGCATTCCTATTGATGGAGGGGTTTCGTTTCTATTAGCAGCAGGAGCTGCATATGGTGGAAAAAAAGCTTACGACACTTGGAAAGAAAATTCATAACGCATTTTTAAAACTAAATGCTTGAAAAAATTCGAACATTAGTTACAAACCCACTGATTTTATTTTTTCTTAAGTCTTCTTTTTTATTTTTATTATGGATAATTGTATACGACTTTTGGATCAATCCAGCTCAAACATTTGATTTATTTGTAATTGATCAATTATTAACACAGGGGCGTTTTATTCTGGAACTATTAGGATATGAGCTTATTCCTGATGCAGTATATGACACTGATTATCGCACCCTTGGTTTAGACGGAACGCATGGTGTTTGGGTGGGCGACCCATGTAATGGCATCACTATTTTTGCGTTATTTGTCGGGTTTATAGTTGCATATCCCGGCAAACTTTTACAGAAACTATGGTTTATACCCTTTGGTATAATAACCATTCACCTATTAAACGTTATTAGAATTGCCGCTTTATGTATAATACTTTTAGAGGCCCCAGACAAATTGGAATTTAACCATACATATGTATTTACTACTATAATTTATTCCTATATCTTTTTACTGTGGTACTGGTGGGCTAATAAACTGAGTAATGCATAAATCCAGATCAAAATTAAATTATGCACTAATCTGTATTATTTCGCTATTTATAATAGGATCTGGGTTCTTAAGAGATTCTATTTTTAGAACTATTAATTGGCAAATTACAGCTTTCAAAACGGACAATCCCGCATTAGTAAGGTCTTCTTTCTATAATAAACTATTTCTCCAATTTAGCACGAATGAACTATATGCTGCTAAATGGATATTGACAATCATTTTTTCTATTTTATTTTTTGTATACACGCTTATTGGAACTCGATTAATATACCAAACGAAACACTATACAAAAATAATTGCTATTTTATTCATTTCCGTATTTATTTTGTCTGCTCTAGCTTATGGTATTGGATATTTTACTGACAATTTATCCCAAGGCTATCACTTTGCACGAATATTTATGGGTGCAGTACAAAGTCCATTTATTCTTCTGATTCTAATTCCTGCAATTAAACTATCTAAGCTTCAAAACTCTATATAAACTTAGGAAAAATTACTCGGATTCTTTTTGCGGTGCAGTTGTCGATAAACAACAAATAGGAAGCAAGCATTATCAAACCAAAATCAACCAAACCATTTAATACTATAATTCCTACATGCATTCCTGCACCAACTAACAACAACCATTTTTTTAAGGGCTTTATCCAAATTAATATCGCAAATGTCAACTGATAACCCAATGCTAAATAGTTACTGAAATACAATGCCAGGTCAGATTTAAACAGTTGATTTACTAGTGTCTGCTGACTAAAAAATGCAAAGTTCAACGTATAGTAAAATGCTTCACCTTCAAACCACTCATTACCTATTAATTTGCTAATACCTGCAACGATGTATAGAATACAAATTTGAAGTTGTGCCATTAAAAAGGAAGTATTTGTAACAAGATTATTTGGATAACTAAATATTTGATTGAAAATTGGTTGTTTATTTTCTGACATAAAAACGAAATATATTAACAATAACGAAGTTAATGTTGCGCTTCCATTGGTAATGTATTCTCCTTTATTAAATAGATTTTCTGCAAAAAAGTAAACCAATACGCTCATAACTCTTACCAAAGGTTGTAAGCTACCTAAAACAATTGTTAAGAAAAGACCGCCTATAAACCACAAGTAATAATCTTGAAACTGCTCTGTAAAAAGCAGCCGCACTGCCCAACCAAACCAATCGGGTACCTGCTCATTGCCATAACGCAACGATTCTGGTCCGAAAAAATACTTCAAACGAGGAAGAAGCATTAAGAAGTAGATAAAAATTGTTAGGTATACGCCCCTGCGCGCCAACCAAATTCTATCTGAATTATCTTTTTCAGTAAACTCAGTAGCTAAACAATCAACTCTTTCTAGAAACCTATTCAATATCGACAATGGGGTACAAATTATCAAGTTCAATTTTTCGCGCTAAATATCTATCCTTCATAGGGTTAAATAACACATTAACAGTTGCAAAACGCAAAGCAATTATATTTTGATTTGGATAATCAATCTCTGACCATTGTTGGAAATATTGAACAGCATTTTTATTTGCCCAGGTCGTTTTTAAAATTTCTGGATAATCCTCATGACTTTCATACTTGACTTTATCTTCATAAAGTAATCTTAAGCTCATGTCGTGTATAACATATCTGTGACCATCAATTCCAAAACGATTTGCTTGATGTTTCGCAATCAATGGTCGAGCTGGATCTCTCCAATCAGACCAAGTTTTATCTTCAAATTGAACTTTATAATACATGTAAAGATCCTTCATTGGTGGTTCAGGAGCAAACAACTTCCAGTCTTGATGAAACCATGGCAACATATAAGCCCCTACATATCTATTAAAAATAGCTGGCGTAAATCGAGCTTCCGTTACATATACAATCGTAGCAAATAAATGCCAGAAAAAAACCGTCAAAACAGTTAACAATATGAACCTTTTATAGACTTTCAAACCTTTGAAAATTGATCTAAACAAATTAACCAAAAAAACTGCTATCCTATCTATTATTTCTAATTTTGCAAAACCAAATCAGATAAAATGGAAACAGACCAGCAAATATTTGACTTAATTGATGATGAATTTGACAGACAAGTTGAAGGAATAGAACTTATCGCTTCAGAAAATTATGTAAGTGATCAAGTAATGGAAGCCATGGGCTCCGTATTAACTAATAAATATGCTGAAGGACTGCCTGGAAAAAGGTATTATGGAGGTTGCCAAATTGTCGACCAGGTTGAGCGACTAGCTATCGATAGATTAAAGACCTTATTTAATGCACAATGGGCGAATGTTCAACCGCACTCGGGAGCTAATGCGAATGGGGCGGTTATGTTAGGTTTACTTAACCCAGGTGATACTATTTTAGGTTTCGACTTATCGCATGGGGGGCATTTAACTCACGGCTCTCCAGTTAACTTCTCAGGAAAAACATACAAGGCAACGTTTTATGGTGTTAACAAAACAACTGAACAAGTAGATTATGATGCAATGGAAGCTACAGCCAAAGCTGAAAAGCCTAAATTAATAATTGCAGGTGCATCCTCTTATTCTAGAGATTGGAATTATGCGAGAATGAGAGAAATAGCGGACGGTATAGGAGCTTTACTAATGGCTGATATTTCTCACCCTGCGGGCTTAATTTCTAGAGGATTATTAAATGACCCTATGCCTCATTGCCATGTTATTACATCTACAACTCACAAGACTCTTAGAGGACCTAGAGGTGGGGTAATTATGATGGGTAAAGACTTCGAGAATCCAATGGGTCTTAAAACAATGAAAGGAGCCACTAAAACAATGTCGCAAGTTCTAGACGGGGCCGTTTTTCCTGGCACACAAGGTGGGCCACTAGAACATATTATTGCTGCAAAAGCTATTGCTTTTCGTGAAGCATTAACTGACCCCTATATGGACTATTGCGTTCAAGTAATGAAAAACGCGAAACTTATGGCTGAATGTTTTGTTGGCAAAGGCTATCATGTTATTTCTGGAGGGACCGATAATCATTCTATGTTAATTGATTTACGCTCTAAAAACATCACAGGTAAGCTAGCCGAAAACACATTAGGAAAGGCTGATATAACAGTTAATAAAAACATGGTGCCTTTTGATGATAAATCACCATTTGTAACTTCTGGCATCCGTATTGGAACTCCTGCTATAACAAGCAGAGGCCTAACAGAAGAGCACATTCCGCAAATTGTAGAGTACATTGACGACATTTTAACTTCACCAGAAGACGAAATAAAAATTGCTGCAGCTAAGACTTCAATAAACGAATGGATGGAAAACTACCCCTTATTTTCTCAACAAAACACAAAAACGCATGCTTAATATTAAAGCTAATAACCCGAATTTAAAATCGTGGGTATCAGTGCCTGAAAACTCTGATTTCCCTATTCAAAATTTACCTTTCGGAATTTTCTCAATCAATGAAGAATATCCTAGAGTTGGTGTTGCTATTGGTGATAAAATACTAGATCTAAAAGCAATATTTGAACTTGGGCACTTATCAGGTCTACCTTTCAAAGCTTCTGATTTCGACTCTGAATACCTTAATTCAATGATGATGCACGGTAAAGAAGGCACCAGAGCTTTGCGCGATAGAATTTCTGAATTGCTTAATATTGAAAACACAGAATTGAAAGGAGATGCTGAAAAAGTACTCTTCAATCAAAATGAAGCGCAAATGCACCTCCCCGTTATGGTTGGTGATTATACGGATTTCTATTCTAGCGAGCAACATGCTTATAATGTAGGATGTATGTTTAGAGATCCTGCTAATGCATTATTACCAAACTGGAAGCATATCCCCGTTGGGTATCACGGAAGGGCTTCTTCTATTATTCCTTCCGGACAATCAATTCACAGACCTAAGGGGCAGCAAAAACCCAGTGAAACTGAACCGCCTGTTTTTGGACCGTGTAAATTACTAGATTTTGAATTGGAAATGGCTTTCATTACCTATGAGGGTAAAGAGCTTGGAGACTCCATTACGACAGCCGAAGCTGACGATTATATTTTTGGAATGACACTATTTAATGATTGGTCAGCAAGAGATATTCAAAAGTGGGAATATGTGCCGTTAGGGCCATTTTTAGCAAAAAACTTCGCCAGCTCAACTTCTTGTTGGGTCGTTACTTTAGATGCTTTGGAGCCTTATAGAGTTCCTGGACCAATTCAAGACCCTAAAGTTTTATCATACCTAGAATACTCAGGTGATAAGCACATTGCTATTGATTTAGAAGTTCTAATCCAACCAGAAAATGGTGAAGAAAATAAAGTATGCCACTCTAACTACAAACACATGTACTGGAACATGAACCAGCAATTGGCTCATCATACAGCTAACGGGTGTGATATTCACGCAGGAGACATGATGGCATCAGGTACCATTAGCGGCGGTAAAGAAGGAGAGTATGGCTCTATGTTGGAAATTTCTTGGAAAGGAACAAAGCCATTTAAAATGAATGATGGCTCTGAGCGCAAATTTATTCAAGATTCTGATACTGTAATCATGCGAGGATATGCACAAAAAGGTGATTTACGTATTGGATTTGGAGAAGTGAGTAGTAAGGTCTTGCCAGCTAAATAAATTTAAATCTAATTTCTGACTTTTGTTTATAAATTAATGATGACGTAAATTAAAAATAGGGGCAAGTAATCCATCTCACAGTAAAACAAAAACCCCTTAACTGCGCATAATGTTCAATTACACTCTGTATTATCTAGACCTCTGCTTTGGGTTTATTTAACTCTCTTACGGCTTTAGAAACTGCTTTACGTTTTTGCGTCCAAGCATCAACTTTTACTTGAACAGCGTCTATTTTCTCTTGCACTTCTGCTTTCATTTTATCAGCAGCAGCGCCTTTTGAGAAACCAAAGAAACTTAAGTTGTTTTCGTACTGTAATACCTCTTTGTTTAGCTTATCAATTTGCTCATTGATAAAGCGCTGCTCATCTTTTAAAAGGTGTTCACCGTTATCTTTACCTTTTAAACTATCAATTTTATCATTGAATTTCTGCGCTTCGATAGCGTTTTTGTCTAAACCTAATTTATCGTAAAGAGAGTCAATTGCTTTGCGGTACTTTTCATTGATATCACCTAGACTCTTTTTAGGTACCATGCCTAAATCATCCCACTCGCTGCGATACGTTTTAATTTGTTCAGCACCTTTTTCCTTTTCAATTTTAGCTTTTCCTAAACGAGTAATGAAAGCCTCTTTCTTTTTTAAGTTTTCAGCCAATCTATCATCAAGCGTATCGTAGTATTCTTTTTTCGCATTAAAAAAAGCATCACATGCATTTCTAAACTTATTCCAAAGATATTGTTCTGCCTTTTGCCCTGCAGGTCCAACATTTTTCCAATCTTTTTGAAGTTTTATCATTTGAAAAGAAGTTTCTTTCCAATCTGTTAAATTTTTCAGTTTTTCTGCTTGTTCAACTAATTTCTCCTTTTTAGCTTTATTAGTATCCCACTTTTCTTTCTCTACTCCAAAAAATTCTCCTTTTTTGTCAAAGAAACTGTTACACGCTATTTTAAATTCTTCCCAAATTTTATCATTGTATTTTTTCTCTGCAAATCCTATCGATTTCCATTCCTTTTGAATAGCCAAAACTTCTTCTGTTTTCTTCTTCCAAGTTTTAACGCTATCAATTTCTTGTCCAACAATAACTGTAACATTAGCAAGTAGCTCTTGCTTCTTTTCTAAGTTGTTTTTTCTTTGTTCTTTTATATCAGTAAAGTGTGCTTTAATCCGATCATATACTAGCTTAGAAGCTACCCTAAATTCGTCTCGTATGCGCTCCCAATCATCTCGGCTAACTGGACCTACCTCATCCCATTCGCTTAAATAAGTTCCAGATAGCGTTCGAGTTGTTTTAATGCTTTTCTCTTCAATAAGAGCTCGCATTTTCAAGATTAACTCCTCACGCTGCTTTAGATTCTTTTTGAAATCGTTATCTTTTAGCTCTTTATAAATATTTATGTGGTAGAAAAACTCCTCTAGTAGTTTACTGTAGTCGTTTTGTAAATCTTTGTAGGCATGAGGAGAAACTTCACCAGTTGCTTTCCATTTATCTTTTACAGCCGTCATGCGGTTAAATGCTTTCGATATATTTTCTTCATTATGAATTATATCTCTTAACTCTTCGATAAGGTGCTGTTTAGTCTTAAGATTTTGTTCTTGACCGTTTTTGATATCGTTTTCCTTCTTTTGCTTTTTATCGTTAACCGTTGCAATCAAACTATCAAATTTCTCCTCTCCTTCCAATTTTGGAGCTATAAAATCTTTTGGTTCCCCACCACCCCCAATAAAATCTTCTAAATTTTTATTGGTTTCCGTTTCTAGAGTTTTCCCAAAAGCTCTTTTTAGAGCTTCGACTTCTTTTAGAATATCATTAACATCAACATCTCGGTTAACGATTTCTTCAAGTTTGACTAATAATTCATTACGTGCTTCCATGATAGTGCATTTACATAGGGCTCAAAAGTAAGGAATTGGGTTGTTTAAATAAAAATGAAAAGAATCAATTTCATCTTAATCGCACCTTTTTTGTGATTTCAAGCGAATAGAATCATAAATACAAATAGTACCATGAAAATAGATACTAAATAATTTTAGATAATTCAGCAATAGTTAATAATAAAAAATGCTAATTATAAGAAGGGTTAAAAAATTCAATCTTTCAACTCCTCTAATAATGAAGAACTAATTAATTTTCTGACCTAAGCAAAGAATAAATATATTGTATTTTTGCACTTTTAAAAACAGAAAACAAATGAAAATTGAAGCAAATACAGTCGTGCATATGCACTATAAATTGACCAACGCTAACAATGAGGTGCTCGATAATTCAGAAGGGCAAGAGCCTTTAGCATACATTCATGGAATTGGAAATATAATACCCGGCCTTGAGAAAGAAATGGAGGGCAAAAAAGTTGGAGATAAAATTTCTGCACGCGTTGCGCCTCAAGATGGATATGGTGAAATTAGAGATGAATTAATTCAAATTGTTCCTAAAGCTGGTTTTGATGGTGGTAAAGATGAATTACAAATTGGTATGCAAGTTCAAGTTGAAACAAATGAAGGCGGCCAAGTAGCAAACGTCACAAATATTGATGGAGAAGATGTTACTCTTGATCTAAATCATCCTTTAGCTGGTATAGAATTAAATTTTGACGTAGAAGTAATGGAAATAAGAAAAGCCACAACTGAGGAATTAGAGCATAAACATGTTCATGGCCCTGGAGGACACCAGCATTAATAGAGCATTATTGTTAAGGCCCTTTTGATATTAGCAGAAGGGCTTTTTTTTATTCCTATGCTTCAAATTGATTAGTTTTACAATTCTAAAATTCGAAGATGACGTTATTAAAATACGCTGCAATATTTACTTTATTATTTCTTACTGAAATATCCGTTTCGCAAGACAAAATACTAACATTAGAAGATGCCGTATTAAAAAGACGAACAGAACTGAATCCGCAGACAATTAAAAGACTTCATTGGACAGAAAAACCTGGTCAATACTGTTTTTCAGAGAAAGACTCATTTTATACGATGGGTCAAGTTTTATCAAATACGACAAATGAGCTAGTTAGCTTATTAGCGTTAAAAAAACTGATGAACTTACCTGATAGTTCAAACCTAAAAAGACTCCCTTCAATTTCTTGGATTGGGCCAAATGACTTTTCTTTTTATCATAATGGAGGGTTATATTTATATGATACAGAAAAGAAAAAAATAGCAAAAGCACTTATTTACAGCCCTAAAGCTGCAAATAAATCGTTTGCTAAAAAAACGCTACAATTAGCCTACACAGTTGATGATAACTTATTCGTGTCTAATATCGAGGGAGAACAATTAATTACCCGAGATGGTGGTAATGGTATAGTAAATGGTCAAGCGGTGCACCGTTACGAATTTGGTATAATGAAAGGTATTTTCTGGTCTACACATGAAAACTATATTGCTTTTTATCGTAAAGATGAATCAATGGTAGCAGATTATCCGCTCGTTGATATTTCGACAAAGCCAGCTACGTTAAACTCAATAAAATATCCAATGGCTGGAGAAGTGAGTCACCATGTGACTATTGGGATTTATGACGTAAAAGCCAAGAAAACTATTTTTCTAAAAACTGGAGAACCCAAAGAACAGTATCTCACAAATATTGCATGGGGACCTAATGAAAAATTCATCTATGTAGCGGTTTTAAATCGAGATCAAAATCATTTAAAATTTAATAAATATGATGTTATCACTGGTGAACTTATAACTACTCTTTTTGAAGAAAAAGACGAAGAGTATGTTCAGCCCTTAAATCCAATGTTTTGGTTAAAAAACAGCAATCAGTTTATTTGGAATAGCAGAAGAGATGGCTATAGGCAACTTTTTTTATATGAAGCTAATGGAAAATTACTTCGCAAATTAACCAACACAAATTGGGATGTGAAAGATGTTCTCGGTCAAGATAAATCAGGGAAAAATCTTCTTTTCACTGGAACTGGTGAGAAAGGTTCTGAAACACACGTTTTTTCTGTAGAATTAAAAACTGGTAAAATAACAAACATCAGCAAAATTGAGGGCACACACAGACTTAAGCTAAGTCCAGATGGCAACTTTTTAATAGATCAATACTCGAGTTTAATTACGGCCAGCGAAACAAGAATACTTAATACAACAGGAAAAATAGCTAAATCGCTACTTAATTCTGAAAACCCTCTTACTGGATATAAAATTGGCAGTAACGAAGTTTTTAGCATTAAAGCAGCCGATAACAAAACTGATTTATTCTGCAGAATGATTAAACCGCATGATTTTGATACATTGAAAAAGTATCCAGCACTCGTATATGTTTATAACGGACCGGGAGTTCAGTTAATAACTAATTCATACGTTTCGGGTGCACCATTATGGATGCACGAATTTGCAAATCGTGGATATATTGTATTTACAGTTGATGGAAGAGGGTCTAGTAATAGAGGTGAAGAATTTGAGCAAGCTACCTTCCGAAACCTCGGAAATATTGAAATTGAAGACCAACTAAAAGGTGTTGAATATTTAAAATCGCTTTCATATATTAATTCTGATAAATTGGCAGTTCACGGATGGAGTTACGGGGGCTTCATGACGACCAGTTTAATGCTTCGCAGCCCCAACACTTTTAAAGTTGGCGTTGCAGGTGGGCCAGTTATCGACTGGAAATACTACGAAATAATGTATACCGAAAGATATATGGATACCCCGCAAACTAATCCTAAAGGATATGAAAAATCTTCCCTACTTAACTACGTAGAAAACCTCGAAGGAAAACTACTAATGATTCACGGAACCGTTGATGACGTTGTTGTCTGGCAGCATAGTCTCGATTTTGTGGAAACATGTGTTAGTAAAGGTGTGCAAATAGATTATTTCATGTACCCTCAGCACCCTCATAATGTTAGAGGAAAAGACAGGGTGCATTTAATGACTAAAGTGCTAGACTACATAGATAAAGAATTAAGCAAATGAAAAATTATTATAAATATTACTTTAACAGACATACAAGACGAAAATTTGAATAAAGTGATTTAAATGTCAATAAAAATTATTATAGCAGAAGATGAATTGATAATCGCTAAAGCGAACGCAATAATGTTGACTAAATTAGGATATGAGGTCGAGGTTGTGAAAAATGCTGCTGACGTCATTTCGGCTGTAAAAACTTTTAACCCTGCTATAATTCTGATGGATATTCACTTCAAAAAAGACCAACCAACCGGAATAGATGCTGCAAAGGAAATAAGAAAAAATAATAATGTGCCTATAATTTTCACCTCAGGTAATAACCCAGATGGGATTAAAAAGCTTAGCAATGTGTCGCATCTTACAAAGCCTGTGAATATAGAATTACTTAAACAAAAAATCATTGAATACACGTCTGATGTGTAAAACAATGAATTGTTATAAATCAGGGTTTTTCAATGCTACTATTATTTTTATATCAAAAGAATTTTTGATTATAAATAACTTAAAAAAGGCTGTTTTAAATTGGCTTAACTTTAAGCAACACTTTTAATTACTCGATAATCGAACGATTCTAGTTCTAAATATTTGTTCTTATCCCCTTCTCTCTCTAGCAGCCAATCTAGGTGGAATCCTCCAAAAAATTCTGATTCCACATTGGATTCATACGTGCAAGGCTTTTTCGTTCTTGTGTCCACGTACTTAAGGGTTACTTTACCCACTCCAGAAATATATAGCCAATCTTTTAATTGTTGTTTATCTAAAAACCGTTTTTGCTTGAATTCTTTTCTATAATCTGCCCAAGGCAGCTTATCGTTTTCTGTATTATTAAGTACTTTGATGTTAATTTGATTATTCATGATAATATTTTTTAAAAGTTTACAAGACAATAATACCTGTGCAAACCGTAATTTATTTACGGTTAACTTTTTTGAAAAATAATCACAGTTGTTAAGTTCTCGTTCGTAAGTTTTAATAGCTTTACTATATTAACAAGCACGAAAAAATTATTAGAGTGGCGCCATTACTAAATAAATCAAAGCAATGAGAAATATATTTATTAGCATAAGCGTAATTTTTATTAACACGGTTTTTGCATTTTCGCAAAATATTTGTGACTCGATAGAATTTTTTTCAGACACTATATATGTCAATCAATCAACTGACGACTCTATACGGATAAAATTTGATTTCGACTGGGCAACGGGTTCTGCAGTAGCATATCCGAGTTATTCAATTTCCCTTAATGATACTTCAAATATCATTTTTGATCAAATTTTCATTGGAACTTTTCTTGGACAACAAGATTCTATAGACTTTGAAATAAATTATAAGAATCTAAATATTCCACCTAACTATTTTGTTAATGGCACTTTCGACATTTTTGATCCAAATAGTTCACCTACTTTAATTTGTCAATTTCCGCTTATTATTATTTTTAAAACGCAAGTTTTTGTTTTAAATAATGAGCATAAAACTGATTTTAAAATTTCACCTAACCCTTTTAAGAATTCGTTTCGATTTCAATGTAATACTGTAAATATTAAAGAATTTTATATTATTGATTTATTCGGGAATTTGTTAATTGATCTTCCACCAATTTGTAATCAAAAAATAAATATGGATAATTTTAAAAATGGAACATATGTACTCGTCGCAAAAGATGAATTTGGTCAAATTATTATTGCGGAAAAATTAATAAAATGTCAATAAATAACTTTAATACAAATAAACTCAGCTAGAACTATTAATAAATCAACCAATAGCCTGCTATATCAAATAGAAAACTTAAATTCTATTCACACCAATTTTCATAAGTTAATTTAGCCCTTTCAGAACCCATTTCCATAGCCTTTTGCATATCTGAACAACCTTCTTTGGAACCCGTTAGAATGTTTTTAGCAACTCCCCTATTGTTATAAGCCTGCGAATAATCTGGGTTTATTTCGATTGCTTTTGTGAAATCATGTATTGCATCGCCTAACTTATTTAAATCTGCGTTTATTTTTCCTCTGTTGTAATATGCTTCAGCGTATTTCGGGTTAACTTCAATCGCTTGAGATAAAATACTGCGGGCATCTTCTAATTCATTGTTTAGCGCCATTACTGTAGCCTGATTGAACAAGTAATTAGCCGTTTCAGAATCTAATTCTACGGCCTTTGAAAAATCAGTTAATGCATTATCTAGATTACCTAAACTAAAATATGCTAATCCCCTTCTATTAAATGCTTCTGCGTTGTTTGCATCTTTAACTATCTCACCATTCCAATTAGCAATTTCCTCTTGTATTTTTGATCCTTTTGTAATAACCTTCATTTCTTTTATAAGGTGACCTGCACCAGCAAATTTATCGATGATAAACAATACGTAATTTATATCAACAACTATGTTTCTGCATCGCTCTTGGTCAAACATCATATCGCTCATTGTGCTCTCCCAACTTCTATCAAAATTAACGCCTATAAGGTGACCATCTCCATTTAATACAGGACTTCCAGAATTACCACCCGTAGTATGGTTAGATGCGGTAAAACAAACTCTAACTTCCCCATTTTGCGAGTAAGGTCCATAGTCTTTGGCATTATATATGTCAACCAATTTTTTAGGCAAAACATAGTCTGGGTTATTTGGGTCATGCTTTTCAATGACTCCATCTAAAGTGGTATAAAAATCATAAACAACACCATCTCTTGGCTCAGAACCCTTAACCTGCCCATAGGCTAACCTCAAAGTACTGTTCGCGTCTGGATAATACTTTTTCTCATTTGGTAGCAAAATTTGTAACCCTTCTACATAATACTTGCTCAACTGCTCAATATCATTAGCATATTCGGCTTGTCTGGGTTTTACCATTTCATAATAAGCTGTTGCAATAGAGTTCATCACTTGATAACCAACATCCTTTTTCAAAGCAATAGCAGTAGATTCATTCATGTTATTTAGGATATTAGTACATTTTTCTTGATTCACAAAAGACGTTTTTGAATAAATATAATTGGTAAATTTTTTATAGTCCATTTTATATTTACCTTCAAGCAAATCAAAGGCTTTTCCATGAAGGCTTTTATCTACATTTTCATAATAAACTTGAAGCAATTGCGCGAACAGTTTTTTTTCGGTAGGTAGATGCAGATTTTTAAAGTAATTTTTACTCTTAAGTTTCAATCTAGCAACTGCTTTGTCAACTTCTACTGTGTTCTCACTATGAGAAGACAATTGCCCTACAATAGGGCGAAAACCAACAGCAAAATTCATCATATCTGGACCTGAGTAATACATAAACTCTAAGAAATACGCTCGAGCCATAGAATATTTCTCCTTCTCTTTGTATAGCTTTTCAAGCTTGAAAATTATATCACCATATTTCTCGCTATGCGGTGAACTATTTAAAGCCGCTTCGGTAAATTTCTTTTCCAAATCTTGTTTAGCTGCAATTGCATTTAACTTATTTAACCCTTTTATTTCTCCCTTAAATCGCTTGTAAGAATTACTTACGCTTTTCTTTTTATGCGAATACTTTAACTTTACATCAGTATTAATATTCATGTCCGCCTCCAATATGGCAAGTGTTTTATCCCTAAAAGCAATACGCTTAGGGTTATGAATGTTAATGACATAGTCTAAAGCAAACGAAGAAAGGTATTCGCTAGTTCTTCCTGGAAAACCATAAACCATAGTAAAATCGCCTTCTTTAATTCCTTCAATATTTACAGGTAAATAGTGTTTAGGTTGATAAGGAACATTAGTTGGAGAATACTTAGCAGGTTTATTTTCTGCATTAGCATATATTCTGAAGATTGAAAAATCTCCTGTGTGTCTTGGCCACATCCAGTTGTCTGTATCTCCACCAAATTCACCAATAGATGCTGGCGGAGCACCAACCAAGCGTATGTCTGTAAACGTTTCAGTGATAAACATATAATATTGATTGCCATAATAAAATGGCTTAACAATAGCTTCATAAGCTGTTCCTTTTATAGATTCTTCGCTTACTTCCTTTATATTGTTTTTAATTATTATATTCCTGTCACGGGGTTTCATGTCATTGTTAACACCATCTAAAACCTCATTAGTTACGTCTTCCATTCTAACAATAAAGGTTACGTATAATCCTTCGTTTGGCAGCTCATCTGCTTGATTCATTGCCCAAAAGCCACTGTCGAGATAATTTCTTTCTAAAGTGCTGTGCCCTTGTATTTGGCCATAACCACAATGATGATTAGTAATAAGTAATCCTTGCCCAGAAATAATTTCGCCGGTACAACCCCCATTAAAATGTACAATTGCATCTTTTAAACTGGA
>CAJQPE010000043.1 GCA_905480125.1 uncultured Flavobacteriales bacterium
TAAAGTGTCATCTTTTGCAGTTCTAGCCAATTCCCATCCCTTTATAGAAACATATACCTGTTGAGAAAGGTTATGCTCGTATTCTTGTTGAATACCATCTATCAACTTTTTGTGTAATTGCTTTGCTGTCATGCCGTTCTCGTGAACACGAATAATAAGGTTTTCTGGGGCAATACGCTCCAGAAACAAAACAATACGCTCATAGCTTTGCATTTTTAATGGAAGCAATGTTTTAAATGAAGCATTTTTTGTTCTTAACACCTGACCAACTTCATGCTTTTTAAAAACATATTCCAAGTACTTTTTCCACATGATTAATGCAGTCCAAGAAAAAATACCTGCTGGAATTGCAAACATTAGCACATTTGTTAAACTTTCTATCCAATCCATAATCTTGTTTTAGGGTAGGTCTAAACGCAATTTTAAACATTTTGTTTCTGATTTCACACAAATCATAGTAATGGTTAAATTTGCGTTCTCGTTTATATAATGAATCATAGAACGTTAAAAAACAAATGGAACAATTATCAGATAGAATTTTAGGCTTATCAGAATCGGCAACCATAGCTATGTCTCAGAAAAGTCGTGAATTGAAAAATCAAGGTGTTGACGTGATCAACCTAAGTTTAGGCGAACCAGATTTCAATACCCCAGATTTTGTGAATTACGCAGCAAAAGAAGGTATTGATCAAAATTTTACGAAATACATGCCAGTTCCTGGTTATTTAGATCTTCGTCAAGCAATTTCTAAGAAATTCAAACGAGACAATAATTTAGACTATTCGGTAGATCAAATTGTAGTTTCTACGGGGGCTAAACAATCCATAACTAATGTTGTTTTATGTTTAATTAACGAAGGAGATGAAGTTTTGCTTCCCGCCCCTTATTGGGTAACCTATGCTGAAATAGTAAAACTAGCTGGTGGAATTCCTGTTTTTGTAGATGCCGGAATTGATGTAGATTTCAAAATCACCGCAGAACAATTACAAGCGAAAACAACTCGTAACACAAAATTGATGATTTATAGCTCACCTTGCAACCCGACAGGCACAGTTTATAGCAAGAGTGAATTACGTGATATCGCAAATTATTTTGCAGAAAATAAAGGAGTAAACGTTATTGCCGATGAAATTTACGAACACATTACGTTCGAAGGAAAACATGAAAGCCTTGCTCAATTCGAAGATATCTATGATCAAGTAATTACGATTAATGGAGTTTCTAAGGCATTTGCGATGACTGGATGGAGAGTTGGATATATGGGAGCACCTTTATGGATTGCCAAAGCATGCAGCAAAATGCAAGGCCAATTCACTTCAGGTACATGTAGTATTGGTCAACGAGCTGCTAAAGCTGCTGTTGAAGCTGATCCTTTGGAAACTAGCTACATGACTGAAGCCTTTGACAGAAGAAGAAAACTCGTTCATAACTTATTATTAGAAATTCCAGGGTTAAAAATTAACATGCCCCAAGGGGCCTTTTACTTTTTCCCCGATGTATCTTTCTATTTTGGGAAATCCGATGGAAAATCTACCATCAATAATAGTAGTGACTTAAGTCTATATTTATTGACACAAGCAAATGTTGCATTGGTTACAGGAGATGCTTTTGGGGGTCCGAACTGCATTCGCTTTTCCTACGCTGCTGCCGATAATTTATTGATTGAAGCAATGGCTAGAATAAAAACTGCATTAGCTAAATTGATCTAGTGAATTCTCAAAATCTCGATACAATTTTTGAGCAATTTAATCACTTGAACGCTCTTGTGATTGGAGATGTAATGGTCGATTCTTATATGTGGGGAGAAATTTCTAGAATGTCACCAGAAGCTCCCGTTCCGGTTGTTGCTATTACAAAAAAAGAGAATAGATTAGGCGGGGCCGCCAATGTTGCTTTAAATATTGAAGCACTTGGGGCGAACCCAATATTATGTTCCGTTATTGGAAATGACCATATGGGAAATCAGGTAATTGGATTACTAAAGCAGCAAAGTCTACCTCAGCATGGAATTATTCAAGATAGCGATCGACTTACTACAGTAAAAACAAGAGTAATAGCTGAAGGTAAGCACCAACTTCGTGTTGATGAAGAAATAGAAATAGAGATATCCTCTGTTCTAGAAAGAAAATTAATTTCTATAGTTACGGAGCTATTGGAAACTGAAAAAATTGATGTAATAATTTTTGAGGATTACAATAAGGGGGTATTAACGAAATTTGTAATCCAAACCATAATAAAATTAGCTAATTCTAAAGAAATTCCAACCGTAGTTGATCCAAAAAAGAAGAATTTTTTAAGCTATAAAAATTGCACCCTTTTTAAACCCAATTTAAAAGAGCTCAACGAAGGACTGTCTATCGATGTCAACCCTGCTGATAAGCATAGCCTATTTAACGGCCTTGAAAAGTTAAGGACTGAGATTCATTTCAAAAACGCTCTTATTACACTCAGTGAGCTTGGGATTGCAATAAATGATGGTAAAAAATCATTCGTGTTTCCAGCATACAAAAGAAATATATTAGATGTTTCTGGAGCTGGAGATACAGTTCTTAGCGTTGCCGCTTTATGTTTAGCATTGAACCTTTCTAATGAGTTCATTGCTTCCTTATCTAATTTATCAGGCGGATTAGTATGTGAAAAAGTAGGAGTTGTGCCAATTAACAAAGACAGACTTTACAGAGAAGCTTCCATTTTTATCGATTAACAATGTCGTTTAGCACATTTCGGGAATCAGCAAATATTAGGTTATACGAAAGTAAAGAAGCTGTTCTCCGTATTCTTAGCGTATTAAGCATGATTGTTTCCTTAAGTGCCTTAGGAATCATGGTTTATTATTATGGATTCAATCACGACAACGAATTCAAAGATTTTCTTTTGAAACTAATGGAAGGTAGTTTCGGGTTTTACATAGCGAGATTTATCATTCGTTACATATACCACTTTAATCCAAAACAGTACTTCAAATCAAACTGGTTTGAAACTATAATAATGATACTCCTACTCGTTGAAGGTATCGCTTATAATATTTTCGACACATTAATTCTTGAACCAATTTTTGTTGGACTTGGTTTTACTGATTTTGGTGATTTTTCTACAATCTTCATTCAGCTATTCATTTTTGTAATCCTCATTATTAATATTATTACAAGAGGCACAATGAATAGTTGGATTAAGATACACCCAGCTCTTCTGTTTACTATTTCAATTCTAAGCATGACCCTAGTTGGAGCATTTCTTTTATCGTTGCCAGAAATGAGCATTATTCCTGGTGGCTTAAATGTTACAGATTCTATTTTCATGGCAATGTCTTCGGTAAGTGTTACTGGATTAACGACAATAAACGTAGCACAAACACTTACCCTTAAAGGGCAAGTAATAATGTTATTCATGATTAAATTAGGAGGCTTAAACACTATAGCATTTGGGGCTTTACTGCTTGTTGTTGCCAAATTTGGTGTATCGCTTAAATACCACGAAGTAATCGAAGATTTTGTGAACCAAGATTCAATCGGAAAGACAAATTCTATGTTTACAAAAATCATTTTATGGTCAGTAAGTATTGAAGCTATTGGCATTGGCCTACTTTATTTTGCTTTTGGCAACGAAGGTGTTTTTGCTGGTGATTCCGAACGACTATTTCAATCAATTTTTCATGGGATATCTGGCTTCAATAACGCCGGTCTTTCAACCTTAAATGGAGGAATGATGCACCCTGACGTTCAAGACAATTATTTGGTTCATGGAATAGTAATGGGGCTTTTTTTCCTTGGTGGGTTAGGAATGATTTATGTAATTGATATATTCTCTTTCGGAAAACTAAGAGAACGAATGGCGACACCATGGAAAACAATCGAATTTGGAACCAAAATTTCATTGTACTTTACCCTTGGCCTACTCTTATTTGGAGCAATAGTGTTCTTTACTTTAGAGCAAAACCATACACTAAAAGGCACGGGTTTTACAGGCGATCTAGTCTATTCCTTTTATCAATCGATGACAACTCGGAATGCCGGATTTAATGTCGTTGAAACCTCTACTATTAGCTTACCTGTGCTAATCATATTCTTGTTTTTAATGTTTGTTGGTGCATCTTCCGGTTCTGCCGGTGGTGGCATAAGAACATCAACATTTGCCGTTATGTGTGCTTCCGTAGTCGCTACTATACAAGGAAAAAAACGTACTGAACTTTTTAAAAGAAGCATCCCTAGCGATACTGTGATGAAAGCGTACTCCATCTTTATCTTTTTCGCAATAGGCAACCTAGTAGGCATTTTTGCCTTAGCCATTACCGAAGCCGATTTATTAGCTTCTGGCCGTTTCGATTTTATGGATATAATTTTTGAACACGTATCCGCAGCTAGTACCGTTGGTTTATCTACAGGCTTAACACCCGAAGTAAGTACTGCTGGGAAATACGTACTCATTATGGCTATGTTTATTGGTAGAGCAGGCACACTTACAATTGCCTACCTGCTTGGCAAAAAGCTAATTAGCACAAACTATAAGTATCCTTATGCTAACACAATGGTTGGGTAAATAGCGCTGCGCGTTAAGTCAAATTTAGAATTGTATTTCTAAGCTCAAAACGCTAAATTCGAACATCAATTAAATGGTTTATGACGGTGCCGCATGGCAGGCTTGCTCGTAAAGCAACGAAATGCTAACAATGTAAACCCCAGTTAAAAAGGGGTTTATACTCTATATTGACGGCAATTAAACTAAACGCACATTACACATAGTAACATTGTCTTACATCTTTTGTTTTATAACCATACTCTGAATTATCAATAATTGCAGTAAATTGCAGTAAATTAACCAAACTTATTTAATGTCATACGATTACATCATAATAGGAGGAGGATCGGCAGGATCTGTTCTCACCAACCGTTTAAGCGAAGATCCTTCTACTAATGTATTAGTATTTGAAGCAGGCAGACCCGATTATAAATGGGATTTTAGATTACATATGCCCGCGGCTCTTACCTACTTGCTAACAGGAACTGACTATAATTGGGGTTATGCTTCTGATCCGGAACCTTTTATGTACAATCGCAGAATTGCTCAGCCGAGAGGAAAAGTTTTGGGGGGCTCGAGTTGCATCAATGGGATGATATGGATTCGTGGTAACGCTATGGATTATGAGAAATGGGCTCGTGATGAGGGGCTTGAGAATTGGAGCTACGCTCACTGCCTTCCCTATTTTAAAAAGGTAGAAACAAGGTTGATTGGAGGTGATGATTATCGAGGAGATAAAGGCAATCTAAAACTTACTACGCCTACTTGTGAAAACACCTTATTTGAAGGCTTTTTCAAATCCGTACAAGAAGCTGGATATCCATTAACAGATGATGTGAATGGTTATAAGCAAGAAGGCTTTGGTAAATTTGACCAGACCATTTACAATTCGAGAAGGCTGAACGCAGCACGCGCATATATCCATCCCATAAAGCATCGTAAGAATCTCAATGTAGTTACACAGGCTATGGTTTTGCGTATTCTATTTGACGGCAAAAAAGCGGTGGGTGTTGAATACAAAAAAGGTAAAAAAATAGAGAAGGTTTATGCTAATGAAATAATTTGCTGCGGAGGAGCCATTAACTCACCTCAATTATTACAGGTTTCAGGAATCGGTAACGCAGAGCATTTAAATAGCTTGGATATACCCGTGGTACATGATCTTCCTGGAGTTGGAGAAGATTTGCAAGATCATTTAGAGGTATATGTACAATGGGCATGTAAAAAGCCGGTTAGTTTATACCCTGCTTTAAGTCCTTGGCGAGCTCCGAAAATTGGGTTCGATTGGTTGTTTAGAAAGAAAGGAATCGGTGCCACCAACCATTTTGAAGCTGGCGGATTTATACGAAGTAATGAATCGGTGAAATATCCCAATCTTCAGTTCCACTTCTTACCTCTTGCAATTAGATATGACGGCACTGCGCCCAGTGAGGGACATGGTTTTCAATTACATGTTGGTCCTATGGGTACTGATGTCAGGGGTCGTGTGAAGATTAAATCTAGCGACCCGCTGGAATATCCAAGCATTTTATTCAACTACCTTTCCACACCAAATGAACGCAAAGAGTGGTGTGAAGCAGTGCGCTTATCTAGAAAAATTATAGAAACCGATGCAATGAGCGAACTAATGGGTAAAGAGCTATCCCCAGGCTCAGATGTGCAAACCGATGAAGAGATCCTGGACTTTATTGCCAAAGAGGGAGAGAGTGCATATCATCCAAGCTCTACCTGTAAAATGGGGTTTGATGCCATGTCAGTAACTGATGCTGCGTTAAGAGTACACGGAATTAAAAACCTAAGAATTGTGGATGCCTCCGTATTCCCTTATGTTACCAATGGAAACATCTATTCGCCTGTAATGATGGTTGCTGAAAAGGCTGCTGATCTTATTCTAGGAAATACCCCTTTGAATCCTGAGCACGTTCCATTTTATAAAAAAGAAATTAAAGGGTAATTATTTCATAGTTGCTGACTAAGCTTAATAACTTTCAGTCTTAATAACTCAATCGGTTTTTACATGTATTCAAAAAGTGAATTAATGCGACAGAGGGCCAAAGATAGATTTAACATTTATAATTGAATAGCGGCCAAAAGTCGGAACTCATATAAAGTCGAGACGAATGTTTTAAACTACATATTTCATTACGGTCTAACTATTCTATCTTTGCTTTTCCATGGTCATTTAATTAAACATTGGATAAAATAATTACCATATTCATATTCGCATGTATTTCATTTGCTTCTTGGGGGCAGGAAAAAGTAGTATCTGCTGCTAGAAGCAACGAAAAAATTAAAATTGACGGAAAAATGCTCGAACAAAAATGGATCGATGCTGATATTGCAACCCATTTTTTAGAACGAAATCCAACAGAAGGAAAACCACCTCCTTTTCGCACGGAAATAAGGGTGTTATTTGATGATAATAACATCTATTTCTTAGGGTATTGTTATGATGATCATCCGGATAGTATCTTGACGCAACTTGGAGAACGGGACGACAGACTGAATGCAGATCTCTTTTCTATTTCCATTGACACATATAACAAAAAGTTAGACGCATTTACTTTCGCCGTATCTGCCTCGGGAGTTCAATCCGATTCTAGAATTTCAGATCCATCATTCAATTCAGTTTGGGAAAGTGCGGTTTCGATAGTTGAGAATGGCTGGATTGCCGAAATTAAAATCCCCTATTATGCTATTCGATTTCCAAATGGGAATGAACAAACTTGGCGAATTCAATTCGAAAGAGAAATAAGGCGAAGCAGAACAGAACTTCAATGGTCTTTAGTGCCAAAAAATGTGGAAACAGAAATTAATTTCTGGGGATATTTAAAAGGTTTAGATGATATTAAAGCCCCTCTTCGACTTTCATTATCTCCATATACATCTGCTTTTACAGAATTTACTAAAGATGAAGGTATATTTGGTTATGCCGCTGGCGCTGATCTAAAGCTCGGTCTTAGTGATAGTTATACACTTGATATGACATTGTTACCAGACTTTTCTCAAGTAAGGTCTGATAATGTGGTTAAAAATCTGGGGGCATTCGAAGTTGTTTTCGAAGAACAGCGGCCTTTTTTTCAAGAAGGTTTAGATCTTTTTGACTTAGGTAAGCTATTTTACTCGCGAAGAATTGGTGGATTACCAAACAGATATGACGAGACCTCTTCTAACATTGACACAGCTGAACTAGTTATCGAAAACCCTATTGCAGCTAAACTAGTCAACGTTGCCAAAATATCAGGAAGAAATAGAAATGGATTGGGAATAGGTTTTATGAATGCTGTTACTGCACAGACAAATGCACTAATCCAAAACACTAATACGGGTGATATTAGAGAAATAAAAACAAACCCTTTAGTAAATTATAACATTATCTCCTTGGACCAAAACTTACGAAACAATAGTTCTGTTTATTTTATTAATCTTAATACCCATAGAGCGAATGATTTTATCGATGCTAACGTAACTTCAGCTGGCGTAAATTTGGTTTCAAAAAAATCCTCTTATTCCGTAGGTGGCGACATCAAGTTTTCTCAGCGAGATACTAGTATTCTAAAGAATCTATTCAAAATTAATGAAAATGATGGGTTGAGTTATTCCATGAGGTTTGCAAAAATAGCGGGTAACTTCAAGTTTTCTTTGTCTAGCGAGAATAAGTCTCCGAATTATAATCCAAATGATCTTGGCGTAAATTTCACAACAAATATTCGAACACATTCCACTAAATTACAATACAATAAATACAACCCATTTTGGATATTAAATAGCAGCTACAATTCATTTACTTTCAGCATCGAACAAGATTATACTACTCATAAAATTTTAAAGAAAAAATATAATGGTAAACTCTTTTTTATTGATCCGAATTTTAATGCTTTTTACATTAGCATGAGTTCACAAGTTGGTGATGGTATCGACTTATTTGAATCTCGCGTAGCAGGCCAAAATTTTATCATCCCCGAATTTTATTATAATGGAATCGGAATATCGACTGATTATAGAAAGAATTTCGCATTAGATGGCGAAATTGGTTATGGTCAGGGATACTTTACCGATTATGTCGTCAACAATTACTTCGAAGTAAATCTATCTCCTATTATACGCTTGAGTGATAAACTTACATTAACTCCTTCTTCGAATTATTCAATTTTTCTCAATGGAGCTGGCTTCGCAGGCTATTATAACGACCAACCAAAATATGGTGTACGAGACGTAAAGACGCTTGTCAACATTCTACAAGGAAAGTTCTTATTTAAAAATAATCTATCCCTAACCCTTCGCTTGCGTCATTATTGGTCTTATGGTCTATATGACTACTACGGAGATCTTGATAAAAATGGCTATATCTTAAGAGATGATTCGTTTGCGGAAAATGCTAATTTTAATTTTAACGCCTTTAACACCGACCTTATTTTCGGATGGCAATTTGCACCTGGAAGCTTCGTAAATATTGTTTTTAAAAATTCCCTGCAACAAGATGAGCAGGATATTCAAACTTCTTATTTTAGAAATGTAGATAACGTTTTACGTGCAGGACAACAAAATACACTCACATTGAAAGTGGTTTACTTTTTTGATACTGTTTCTTCCTATCGAAAAATAATGGAAGGAAATTCAAGAAATGGGCAATTGTCAGAAAATTCAGCGAAAATTATGACTACCTGCAATTCCTGATTGTTGAAGAAGGAAAATAGCTAGCCCATAACACTCCCTAAAAAAACCTTGCTGTTCTGCAGAACGGCAAGGTTTTTCTTAGCTTAACCGAAACCAACAGACCGAAAAAATGACGACTATACTGGTTTGTTTTAATGAAATTTAAAAGACACTTCTGATGTTTTTGTATACTATTGTTTATGACTAAAGATTATCTTTAACGATTAATAAAAAAACAAATGAAAAACCTAAGAAAATGTATTAAATGTTTAGTTTTCGTGAGTTTAGTTCTAATGTTTGAATCTTGCGTCAGTTTTAAATCTGGGTGGAATGAATTTAGTACCAAATCTAGTTCGGAAAATATTGAAGTATTATTTCAAGAAGCTTATAAAATCGAATCTACAGCTTCATCAGCTGAGAGTGTGCTGTTACTAATTGATGCGTTTAAAAAAGTGGAACAAGCAGATCCAAGTAATTATACTGCATTATGGAAAATTGGGAATTACAATATTTTAATGGGAGCTGCATATGCTACGAAACAAAAAGATAAGAAAACTTATTATCTTGAAGCTATTAAATATTGTGAGAAAGCCATGAGTTTAAATACAACTTTTTCTGCTGGACTGTCAAAAGTGAAAGATATAACTGAAGCCTTCTGTAAATTATCTATCAATGAAATTGATGCTATGGGATATTGGTATACTGCGAGGTTTTACTATTTTAAAGAATGCTTAAAATCTTTGGGTAGAGTAATGAATACAAAAATGATAACTCAAAATAATAAAATGATCGAGCGCATTGATGAATTAGATGCTAATTGGGCTGGTGGTGGAAATTACTTTTCACGCGCATTGTATTATATAGCGGTACCTGAGAAATTTGGGGGTAGTAAGGAACATGCCAACGATGAATTTTTAAAAGCTATTGAAGTTGGTCCAAATTATTTAGTTAATCGATGGGGAAGAGCGAAATATCTTTATGATTTAACCGGAGACACAGATGGTTTTAAGACTGATTTGGAATGGGTTATTTCCAAAGAGCTAAGTAAGGCAGGGAATACTTATCCGTGGAATATTTATATTCAAAAAGATGCACAAAAAATGTTAGAAAGTATGAAGTAATAAGAGTATAAAATTATTTAATCTCTTAAAAACGAATTCTATCGCGTTAATTTGGTCTAGTTCGAATCTATTAACATTGAAAAATTAGAACTTTTACTGCTCTGAAATATTAATGCGACAGAACCTTAAAAACCAATTTTAATTTTTGTCGACACCCTTAACTATTTGCAAACGTTTACAATTATTTAATACTAGCTAGGTATTTATAATTCAACTCTTTATATTTATTTTTGAATATATAACTATAGTAGAAATATAACATATAGATTATATCCCTACATTATTTATTAGTAAACACCATGAAACATTTAAATAACTTAAAATTTGCGCCTAACGACTGCTATAATCTTCAAATACAAATGAAGTTGATGCTTTTTATTTTGCTTTTTCATTCTGTTCAGCAATTTTGTTTTGCACAGAATCCAAATCCAAGTGCAATATTAGATACCGAAATTCTAAATGAAATGAATACACGTAATTTTCCAGGCGCATCTACTGTGATAGTAAAAAACGGAGAAGTAGTTTGGGTGGAGTCCTATGGCTATGCTGATGTGGCTAATTCTGTTTCTGTTGAAGACACAACTGTTTTTCTTTTAGCATCTGTTTCCAAATTATTTACCGGCACGGCTGCAATGCAACTGCATGAAAACAGCACCATAAATCTTGATACTGACATAAACAACTATCTTCCTTGGTCCGTTCAAATACCCAATTTCACTAATGATTTTATTACCGCACGTCAACTCATGACACACACTGCTTCTATCGATGATAATTGGGGCGTTATGAGTTCCTTCTACGGTTACCCAGACCCAACAATCTCATTGTCGGACTGCATGGCAAACTACTTTCCTACATCAGGAACAAATTACGATGCCTCTAATAATTTTTTGAACTCAGCTCCTGGTACAACCTATGATTATTCCAATATGGGCTCTGCTCTTAACGGATACCTTGTAGAAGCAAGTACCGGTATTCCATTCGATGACTATTGCGCCAATAACATATTCGATGAATTATGCATGGAAAATACTGCATGGCACTTTTCTGATTTCAACCCAGACCAAATAGCAACACCACACAACTTTCAAAATGGGAACTACAATGCAATTAATCACTACGGTTTTGCTGATTATCCAAATGGCCAACTAAGAAGCACGGCTATGGATTTAGGTAATTACATGATTGCTTTCTTAAATGGAGGCACTTTAGGTAACAACGCTATCTTATCATCAACTAGTGTGAGTGAAATGTTGTCTTTACAAATCCCAGCAATTGACTCGGTATCCGGTCTAAACTGGCACAAAACGAAGCTTTATCACAGCGTTGGGGAAACCATGGTGTGGGGGCATAGCGGCGGCGAACAGGGCGTTTCTACATATTTATACATAGACCCTCAAAATGACTTAGGTATTTGCCTTTTAACCAATGGCGAAGGCGATGGTCTGTACATTTGTGATGCTCTTTACGATCATGCGTTAAACGGTACATTTAATGATGGAATTACTCCTAATTGCGGATTGCAAACTATTGTAAACCAATACACTACTCAGAAAGATCAAATCACTATCTATCCGAATCCCGCTAAGAATTTTATAAATGTGAAAACGGAAAATTCTGAAGAAGCTTGGTTCAATATTCACAACATCTCTGGTCAACTCGTTTTATCAGGTAATATAGATGGACCAAACGCTTTTATAAAACTACCAGAGCTTCCTGCAGGACTTTATGTATTTCAGCTCAAAAACAAGCCACCTCAATTAATAGAAATTAACTGATACTTAGGAAAAAAATAAACGAACGCACAACAAAACCTAAACAGCATTAAAACGAAGTTTAGCCACAACGATAGAGTATTATATAAATGAAGTCCCTTCATACAGAAATATTAGAAAAATTTGATCATTCTGATGAATTGTTAATTGTAAGAGAATCAACTAAAAATTATCCATGGAATAAATCAAACATATATTGTGCAGATAGGGATTTAAATATCTTATGGTTCGCAGAACTACCAATTGAAAATGATAATTACCCTAATGAAATTATTTTTAATTCAAGAATTAATAAAGATTCAAAGAATTGAAATGATCTCTAAATACCAGCTGAGAATCTAATTACTGCTTCTACATTAAAAGGCTTCACAGTAACAATTGATTTAAATAATGGTAAAATTATTGATTCTATATTCACAAAATAAAACACTCTACAATACTGTCTAAAGCTAATTTCCAACCATCTTTAGACGTAACGTTGTGTTAAATTAAGTGAAATGAAAGACAATTATAATAAATCTGTAAAGCACACGGATAATGAATTCAAAAATTGGTGTAAAAAAATAGGAATTAAAATTTTTAGAATTGAATACTTAATCACTTGGGAAGATTGGGATGATGGAATTGAAGTTTACATTTTTACTAAAACAAATAAAGAACTTTCTGATTTGTCCGAAAATCAAATTGAAAATTTAAAATTTGAATACCTAAATTGTCTAAAAAGAAATAACTATCCATTTGATAAGTTCCCCAACATAGGTTTTGTATTTGATTCCGATCAGAATGTAAAAGAGAATTATGAAGGAAGTTATTTTTATAGATTAAGGTAAACTGGACACAACACAGTCTAAACTAAATTGAATAACTTAGTTTAGACGCAACGTTACAATGAACATTATGAACACATACAAAATATTAACGATTATTCACATAATATTTGCACTAACCGCTTTCGTTAGTGGACTAGTATCTATTTTTGTAAACCCAAAGGGTGGGTCATTGCACCGAAAATCAGGACGTTTTTATTTTTACTTTTATGTTGGGGTAATTTTTACAGCTTTAGTCATGTTAACGATAAAGTTTAAAATCTTTTTTCTTGCCCTTACGCTCTTTAACGCTTACTTGATTATTTCCGGAATTTATTACTCGAAAAAAAATGAAAAAATAATCGGTAAAAATTGGTGGTTATTAAGCTTTCTTATATTAGTAATTTTAGTTTTTATGACAGATGTTAGCCTGGTAATTTCAAACATCGAATACTATGAATATGGTTGGATAATCGTTAGTTTCTCTTATGCAATTCTCGCAGTGTCTGTTTTCATATTTCAACTTACAGTTAAAAGAAATAGATTTTTACTTCACGCTGCAACAATGCTACTTTCATACATAACTTTAATTAATGGTATTCTAGCACAATTATCGCCAATCGGAAATGTATGGATATTTTGGATTGCAGGGTATATTATTTTTATTCCACTAATGATTTTGTGGTTTAAAAAATCAAAGAAGTTACAATTATTATTAAAAACACAATAAAAGCTACTGCCAACAATGTAAATGAGTTACTTAAAAAAAATAGCATCCCTCCTGCTGACTTTGTTCGTATTTACTCCGTCATATTCTCAAGTGGAGCAAACTAAACACCCCTTGGACACTGTTTATAAAGAATGTTGTAGCAAGCATCATGGTGACTTTGGAGCTTTGAAATGTGCAAATGAAATTAGTCAGGAATGGGACAAAGAAATACTAAAGTACTACAATGCATTAATGACTGTTCTTGATACTAATGCCCAAAACAACCTTAGGAAAGCAGAAGAACAATGGATGGAGTTCAGAAAAGCGGAATACATATTTTATAGAGATCTGAGCAACATGGAAGGAACAATGTATTCTCGTATTCGCGCTCAAAAGAACATGAGAATTGTAAGAGCACGAGCCTTGGAACTTAAATCCTATTATTGGATTAAAACGGAAGAAGATGAACCCCGGAGTTATAATCCGATCAAAGTTACTGATGTTAGCAAGCAAAAAAATAATTCCGTTTTGCCAACACCTGATTCGATTTTTTTCAAAAACTCTAAACCAATATCTGAAAATATTATTGAGAAATATATAAAGACATATTTTAAAATCACGCATCCAACTAAATTAATAGAAAGGGGACGAAGCGAGGTTGGAGAACCAGTGAAAGACTGTCATTATGAAATAATCTATGGCAATATTAGTGTCGGAACTAATTATTGCGATATGACACTCAGTCAAACCTTTAAGTTTCAAAACTACTCTTTTGAAGAGGTTAACCGTATTTTAAGAATATTGTTAAAAGATAATGAACACGACACATGGAATGGTAATATATATGGCCCAAAGGAAGAAGGTGCTGGAGACTGCTATATAGAAATTGGAAAAGAAGGAAATACGATAACAGTAAGCTATGAATGTGTTGGGTGTTAAAAACTGTTGCCAACAATGTCTAAAATACATGCCCAACGAACCCAACCGTTGCACTACATTTTAGCCGTAATGCTATGCACAATAAACATAACGGAAGTGGTAGGGTCTAGTTCATCTCAAACGGTGTAAGGGTATAAAAAATAAAAATGAATTTCAAAAAACACATTTTAACAATAGTAATAGTAGCATCTGCAATAAGTTCCATTAAATCGCAGAACTGGAGTAAGTCATTCACAGCCGGTGGTTATGATTCCAATAATAAATTCTTAGGTGGCTCAGAGGTGTTGCAACTAGTTGATCACAAAAACATGCTTTTTGCATCGGTTGGTTACTGGGAAGATGAGAACAACATTTGGTATGGAGGCTCTAACTCTAATATTGGTTGGGGGCAAATAAATCGATTGGATAATCCTTCTGATATTTGGCAACAAGATCTATTTATGGGAGCGAGCCATCTACGTCCTGAAATTCTTAAACAAATTATTTTTACAAAAGATCAATTTGGTAATCTATTAGCATCTGCAGATACAGTTTTGATTGCTGCTGGCTACTCGCCTAATTATATAACAAGCATAGTTACGGTGACAAGTTTTGTAAGAAATGATTTGAATGGCACTTGGGGAGAAAGTGAAATAGTACAAGGAGGCTTACCTGCAGGTGAGAACTATTCAATAAGAGATATTGAAATGCATATCGACCAACAAACGGGATTAGAATACGTTTTTGCTACTGTTGGTACCCAAGGGATTTATAAAGGAAAATACAATCCCTTAAGCCCCGGTAAAATAGATTGGATTTCGACAGCAGAATTTGGTCCTTTAAGCATTAGACCTTTAGGAATTGAAGTGGCAAATGGTGCCCTCCATTTCTCATCTGGAACTAAACTATATAGACGTATTGACGGAGTTACACCAAGCTATGTAATAGAACATGACTTTAGTGATCTTGGCGCGGCAATTAACTCTGCTGTGGGCGGAATTAGAGGCTTGACAAGTATAAACAATCCGAATGGTAATGATGAAGCCTTCTTGTTAATGTGGTGCCCTAACGGTCAGTCTAAAGGAATTATTTATCGTCTCGAACCAGATGGAGCTGGAGGATTTAATCGGATATATGAGACTAAATTGTCTCTCTTAATCGAAAGTTATTTACCTGGAGCATCTGCTGGTTATGTTCTAGGAGCGTATAATGAGTTTTACAAATTTATTGACCTAATAAGCAACGACACGATTCACCTTATTGGATTTGAAGTAAACATTTCAGGAGGTGCTTATCCGACATGGAACAGCTACTATAAAGGAGGTTTATTCGCTAAGCGAGAATCTAATGGTCAGTATTCGATAGAAGAGATAAATGGAACTATAAGTGCAAATGATACGGCTTTAGTGGCTAATAGATGCTATGTCGCTTCACCATTCCAAGGTGAAGCAGCGGTCTACTTTGGTGGGTTTGATCCAAATAGCAACTCTTCAACAAACATGGCTTGGGTTTATAAGAAAGAGTATCAAGTTAATGCGATATACGATTTTACTATGCATAAAAACAATTTTGTTATTTATCCCAATCCCGCTAGAGATCAACTTTTTATTGAAAGTAAAAATCAGGAAGATTATGAATTCCATATTATTAATTTTTTAGATCAGATAGTAGCAGCTGGGAAGATAAATGGGCAATCTGAAACGGTTGATATTTCAGCGTTACCACCTAATGTTTATATTTTTAGAATTAATAATAAAGCAGTTAATTTTTTAAAAATAAACTAATATGCACAACAAAACCTAAACTGCATTAAAACACCTTTTATACTGAACCGTTGTGCAACATTCTAAATGACTAGAATTAATATAAACAATCTGAACAAAATGCTTTTAAAATGAATGTATTAATAATGCTATCTATATTAGCTTTCTTTCTTAACACTTGTTAGCATGCTAATAAAAGGCAGACAAAGAACAACAAAAAACAGAATCACAACCGACCAGTATTACGACAAATTTGGAACCCATAAAAGAGCCTACACTAGAACAGCAATTTAAACAAATTACAAGTAAGTACACACGAAATGAATCGCCTTTATTCAACTTTTGCTGGGATTGTTCAACCTTGTTATCTACCAGATACCAGTTTGACAATTTCACAATCAGAGTTACTGATTGCTATGAAGCAATTTGTGACAAGTAATTGCAGAAATCTTGGTGCTGAGAAAGGTAATGCACTGGCTACAACTGCGGTTTTAGCTCAAAAGGAAAATACTCTATTACTGTGTTTAGACAACTTTTCTAATGTAGATTATGAAAACGGTGCTCCCAAGATAGGAACTTGGGTCATGCCAAGCATTCTTGGTCGGAGAGATCTAATAATTGTATGGTGACAAAAAAATAAAGAATTAAAAACGTTACGCAACAATGACTATAAAGCATAGTCCTAACCAACCAAAAAATGTTACATAATTATCCTAAAGACTTAATATTTGACCCAGATAAATATACCAATAAATTAACGAATGTTATTTGACCAACTTTCGACAACACCGAGAGCAGCGGTTTCTCCCGAAATCATAGCAGCATTTAATGACCCATTTAACAATGTATCTCCTGCCAAAAACAACCGAGTATTTAAGCACGTTTCTAATGGCAACATTTCATATTTTAAGCCTTCTATTTGGGGCAATGCCATTGGGATAACATATTGTTTTAACATTCTGATGGTATCGATCCCACAATAATCCTTTAATTCGGTTTTAACTTGTTCAATAAGTTGCTGACTTGATAATCTTTTATCATCAATTACGGTAACCGACAGCAAATCCTTTTTTCCTTTTGACGCAGCCTCCAAACTAGTGTTGTAAAAAATATTGTTTATCAGTGCTTCTTTTTTCGGAATAAGTCCTAATAAACGTTTATCAATAATTTTACTGTCCGTTTCAAAATATAAACTCCGGCAAGACTTCCAATCTGTTGGATTGTTTTTAAGGCTTTTTACTAAATTACTTACTTCGGCAGCAACAATGGTATAGTGACTTTCAAGTTTTGTTCCATCGGCTAGGGTTATTTGTTGGCCTCCTACAGATGTTACTTTCGTGTTAATTTTGATACTTGTTTGCTTTAACTTTTGCCTCAATTGTTTAGGAATAGCTTCCATTCCTTCCTTTGGAATCGCAGCGCTTCCTTCTCCAAACATTTTATACACAAATTCAAACATTCTACTAGATGTTTCAAGTTTTGTTTCTAGGAAAATCCCACTAAAAAATGGATTAAAAAAATCATCTATCATTTTAGGTGAAAAACCAAAATCCAACAAATAGGTTCGGGTAGTTTGCTCTTTATCCGAGAAGATATCCAGTAGACTTTTTTTCTTTAATTTATTATTTAATTTAAGAACTTTTAGTTTATCTGAAAGATTACCTATTCCTGAAAACAATGTTGAAAACAAGAGCGAGATATCTTTTAGAGGATCTCCAATTATTTTTTGATGCTGTTTTTTAAAAATTGTTGCTCCGGGCAATAATGACTGTAAATCCAATGTTCCAAAATCAAGATATTTCTTAGCAGCTGGATAGGCTGTTAATAAAACTTGAAAGCCATGATCCAATTGATAACCATCTACTATGTCGGTTTTGACTCTGCCTCCGACTCTTTCTGAGGCCTCGAGAATGGTTGGACTGAACCCATTATCTTCAAGAACTCTAGCCGCAATTAATCCGCTTACTCCTGCTCCTATAATATAGATTTTAGCTTCTTTTTTATTCATTTTACTTGGTATCAAATAGAAAGTTTTGTCAAAACTCTAGGCATCGTAGTAATCAAGGTTTAAAAAAGCACTTTTTAAGTATCTAAATTTATTAATGAACTTCTTATTTTCTTGATAGTATTTGTCTTTCTTAAATTTTATAAATTTTCCATTAGAATGAATACTAAAAGCATCTGCACTAAATATTGCTAATCGATAGTAAGGCACAAGCCAAGAATAACGATCTAACCTATTGCTGAAATGAACAACTACACCTTTCGGTCTTAATTCAATATTTGCATAGTTAACATCTGTTTTTTGCATATTCTCTGGTGTCAAGTATGGACTTAGTTCTTCTATAACAAACCTACTAGAACCTATACCTCTCATTTTTAGTCTCTCTAAAAAAGAATATGTTTCCCCAAGCAAATGATTGCTTTCTTTTTCATAATCTTCATTTTTATAACTCGTATTGAATAACATCACTTTTGTTTTTTAGTAACTATTTAGTGAGGATAAGTATCGTTCGCCATTCTCTAAGTGTTTCTGTCGAGTTTCTTTAGGCATCTTATCAAACATTCTAACAAGCATACTCAATCTTGGATTGGATAAAAAGAAATCACGCTGTTTATGCATAAACCTCCAGAATAGACCATCCCATGCATTTTGCCATTCGCCTTTCTTGTAATTACTCATTTTCATGAGGTAGTTACTGCTGCTTATATAAGGCTTAGAAGCCATTAATCCTCCATCTGCAAATTGACTCATACCATATACGTTTGTGACCATTACCCAGTCATAAGCATCAATAAAGAGCTCCATAAACCAACGATAGACCTCATCTGGATCAAATTCACACAACAACATGAAATTACCTAATACCATGAGCCTTTCAATATGATGACAATAGCCAGTTTGTAAAACTTTTTTTATGGTTTGGTCAATAGGATGAATACCTGTGGTTCCATCGTAAAAAGAAGCAGGTATTTTCTTATCAAAACTCCAAAAGTTGGTTGTGCGCTCTTCGTTTCCTCTTGATTCATATACTCCTCTAATAAACTCTCGCCAACCCATTATTTGCCTGACAAAACCTTCTGTGGAGTTAATAGGTACCATATGCTCTTCTGCATAAATCAAACAGGCTGATATTATTTCTTTTGGTGTTATCAAACCAACATTAAGCATTGGAGTTAGCACGCTATGGTTTAGTATCGAATTTTCCGCAACAATAGCATCTTCGTATGCTCCGAACTCCATAAAACGTTGCTCAAAGAACTGATTAAGCCATAATTTTGTGGTTTCAAAATTAGTTGGGTATAAAGAGTGCTTTGTAAGGCTACCTAGGTGATTTGCAAAGTTAGTTTCTACGTAATTCTTGGCCTCTTCAAAATACTTATCTATATCAGGGAATTGAACAACCGGAGGTGTTTTTTTTGAGGGATACTTCTTTCTGTTTTCGGCATCAAATGTCCATTTACCTCCAGTTGGCCTTCCATCTTTTTCAATAAGAATATTTTGCCTTTTACGTTGTTCGGTGTAAAAAGTAGTTTGGTAATATTTCTTTTTATCCGCTCTGAAAAAATCATATAGCTCTTCCTTCGTATTTAAGAACAAAGGAGAACTATATTGCTTTGAAGTTAACACGTTTTTACGGCAGGCTTTTGATAACCTTTTTTGCAACCAATTATCAGTTGGGTCTATATAATTAATATGCTCTGCTCCTTGCGTCTTAAGTTCATCAATTAGTAATCTTATGTCTGAATTGACCTGAGTAGCTTCCACATAATTTACGGCAAAATTTTTCTCGTTTTGAAGTAAATCTGCGTACCGCTTCATTGTTGCCCTGTGAAAAGCTATTTTCTGCTTATGAAAAGGATATTGTTTAAAAAATAAATATTCTTCAACTAAATAAACAGGGGCTTTCACATCAAAAATCGGTGATTCTTTAAACAATTGATGAGGAAATATTAGATTAACTTCTTTCATTTATTTTTTCTGCAGCGTTGACTACAATATTTAACTTCTTCCCAATTTTTTTCCCACTTTTTGCGCCATGAAAAGGGGAGTCCACAAATAAGACATGTTTTTTGAGGGAGGTGCTCTTTTTTCATAATTAAAATTCAGGAACTTCCCGTACTCTTACATATGGGTAATTACCAATCTTTTTTAAAGCGTAATAACTATTAAGCCCTGAAATACCAACACTTTTAGCTGCCTCCAGATCAATATCGTCAATAACTATTGATTCATCAGGAAAAGTCACGTTTTCTATTTCTCCAATAACTAAAGCAGTATTATTAAGTTTTATATCAATAACCTCTTTGAGTCGCATTCCGATTTTAAAGGTGCTTTCTTTAACGAAGGGAGCCTTAAAACCTGTCATATATTCTTCCGTGAGGTTACAGCGTTCAAACTCTGAAATATATTCGGGAAATTTAGCTGAAGTATAATGAGCATTTTTAATGAATTCTGGATGTATATGATTTATCGTATAGTATTCGTTTTCAATGATATTTATAAAAGTATGACCAGCATCGGTGGTTCTTGGTCTTGAAATAAACCCAAGAAGCGCAGGGTCGCTTCCTAAGTGAACTACAGAACTAAAAACGGCTAGATTAGTATTCCCTTTATTATCTATAGTGCCTATTAAGTTAGCCGGTTTTATTCCGGTAGCAGAATTAATAATTTTTAGTCTCGAAATACGGTCAAGCTCTGCTATTTCTTTTTTGTTGTAAATCATTATGCCTTCTATTTACATGTGTATTTAATAATCGGTTTTTCTCTTTTATTACGGCTGGGTGCTTTTTATGTCCCCAAATTTTATCTCTTGCCATTTTTGCACTTTCCTTCAAGTCAACTATCGGTTTCGGATAATCTTTTCCAATATTAACATCATAAAAAGTTTGCTCCATTGCTGTCATTTTGAATGGTTCATGAATATGTAGAGCAGGAACATTAGCAAGTTCTGGGACCCATTTTTTTATAAACAGACCTTCAGGGTCATGTTCTTGAGAGTTTTTTATTGGATTATATAAGCGTACTGTATTAATGCCCGTAGTTCCAGCCTGCATTTGAAATTGTGGGTAATGAATACCTGGTTCATAATCCAAAAATTTTCTTGCTAAATGATAAGTGCCTTCTCGCCAATCCTGATCAAGATTCATTGTTAAAAAGGATACGACCATTGCACGCATCCTAAAATTTATCCAACCCGTTTGTTCAACAGCTCTCATACATGCGTCTATCAAAGGATATCCTGTAGCCCCATTTTTCCATGCTTCTATGAAAGTATCATTTCTGGAATGTTCTAGTAACTCATATCCATTGTTGATGCAAAAAGTTTCATAACGACATTCCGTTTCGAATTTTTGAATAAAATGACAATGCCAGTGAAGTCTTGTAAGCATTGCAGAAAATGCTTTATTATTTTTGTTGCCGTTGGGGCGTGTTCCAATAAACTGAAACACTTGTTTTATACTAATATTTCCCCAAGCTAGATAGGGAGACAATCTGCTACATGCTATTCTACTTTCTGAAGGTTTTGATATGTGTTTTTGATAATTTCCTCCCCTTCCGGCTGTAAATGACTTCAAATATCTCCAAGCATTTTTTTCTCCCGCTGGCTGAAAGTAATTTGGGTATTCTCTTAAAGAAAATAATAATTTATCTGGCAATTCGAAAGAGTTTTCAAATACATAATATTTTGAAACAGAATAGTTATTTTGAATTACGGGATAATGCATTACAATATGCCATTGTTTATTCCAATCAATTCTATTTTTAATACCTCTAATAATACCATCTCGTTGCGATTCTTCCCAATAAATTTTATGCTCTTTACAAAACAAGCTGATCATTTTGTCCCGCTCCCAACTGATTTGTGTACCACTTTCTTGATAACTAAAAAGTTTCTTGATTTCAAATTGAAGACAGATATTTTCAAAAACATCAATTGCTTCACCATAAAAAACATCTATACACTTATTAAAAGGTTCTAAAGTTTTATTTAATTCTAGAATAGAATGGTACACAAACTGAAGGTGTCTGCGACTTGTGTCAGGATAATCAATGAGCGTAGGTTCAAATAAATAAATAATTATATATGGAATACCATCAGCCTCTGCTTTGAATAAAGGTTCATGATCCTGGGAACGAATATCACGTTTTAACCAAACAATATTTACGGCTAGATTACTCAATACTTCAACTGTTTTTTACACTTTTTCCAGAAAGCAAAAAAAGACGGATAATAACCTTCTACATCAAACATCCAATCTCTTGGATCTTCATTTCCCTCATAGTGAACGCTTAATGGATGCTCCTTATAGTAAATACCTCCATGTTCAAAATCAGAAATCAATTCATGAAATTCTCCTACGTAGATCTGAATATTCTCGATATTTAGTTCGGAAAACTTAACAATGAAGTCAATAGATTTTTTTGATACCGGGTATTGCTGAAAGTGGGACGGCTCGAGCAAAAGAATTCTATTAGCGAAAATGTCTTTTTTCCATATTGGATCTAGATTATAAAAATTATATAGACATGTTGGCTTTTTTGGGTCAATCGATATAGGTTGTTGTTTAGGTAAAGTTGTCCTTAAGTCTAACACTTTGATTTTGGCGAGATTATGAGGCACTTCTATCTCAGAAAATTGTTCATAAGGAATATCTAAAAAAGTTCCTTTTTGTTTTGTATTACAGTATTTGTTTATGTTTTCTTGATTAGCGAAGTATTTTTTATTCGCATTTGCTCCAGCAACCCATTGCCAACTCAAAGCGTTGCTTGCCCAATCTGCATCTAACAAATGATAATACATCCACTTCGCTGGCAATTGCCAATGACTTTGACCAATATTACAAGTAATAGAGGCGATGTACATTCGCAAATGATTGTGTAAATAACCAGTGTTATAAAACTCTTGAATCGCTTTATCAATTGCTATAATACCGGTACAAGCATCTAAAATAGATTTTGGAATGAATCTATTTGCTACTGGTTTTTGTTCGTTTTTTAAGTCTTTATTAATCGCATCACCTTTTGCCACCCATATTTGCTGCCAATAATCTCGCCAGGCCAATTCCTGAATAAATTTTTCTATTTGCGCGGTTTTATATCCTCTTTCTAAAACTTCCTTCAAAATAAGTGTTGTAGAAATAATACCTCGCGAAATATAAGGAGACAAATATGTAACAGTTCCATTAATGAAGTTTCTTGTTATTCCATATTTAATAGGCTCTATGGCATAAATGCGCTTTATAATTTCACTGTAAGCAATTGGGAAAAAAGAGTCGTCTTGTTCAAATAGTTCCATTTAACGTTTACTTATTTTATTTCCAGAAATCGCTCTTTGACGAAAACTTCTGAAGCGCGTAATCTCTGGATTTCTCTTTTTTAAGTGCTTTTTACTAACACCGCTATTTACACGTTTGCGCCATCGTTTAAAACTCGACTGCTTTAGGCTTTTGCGCATTAATTTAATCACTGACGTCTCACATAATCCAAATTGAAACAGAATAGCCTCAAAAGGAGTTCTGTCCTCCCATGCCATTTCTATTATACGATCTAATTCTAATTCTGTGATTTTTTCAATTGTAGACATCTTATTATCTATTTACAATATTGCTAAGGGTGTTAAAGCTTATTTTATTGTAAAATTAACATTTTGTTTAGGTTTTTTGTGTTTTTGTTAAACAAAAATAAGTGAGACAAGATATACGTTATGATTTATTAACCTCTTTCCGTTCAAATTAAAAAATACAAGATGCATTTAATCCTTAATTAGACGTCAGTAATGTTTAGCAACGAATTGCAAGAATGTGACAACTTAATAGCAATAAAAGGATGTGCTAAGAGAAAATTAATCTATATAATCGTTTAACGAATAATGCTTATGCTTCATTTATAAGGTAACATCAAGCTACCTTCTAAATTATTACCAATCAAGCCGGTTTTAGTCAAGAAATTAAAAAAGCACTCTTTCGAGTGCTTTTTGTATCGTCAGCAAGGAAAAGTTCAAACTTTTTAGCCGACATAAATTCACTTAAATATATGTGACAAAGTAATCGAGACAATTGCACATTGCTCTCCCCTGCTGGTTCGGTTTAACAATTTCAAAACTTCCCTATCCATAGCACAATACCTTGAAAAAGTAGAACTTTTACATCTCGAAAATATTGATGCGACAGCACCGTAAAAACCAATTTTAATTTTTATCGATACCCTTAACCATTTACAAACGTTTACAATTTTTTAAAACTAGCTAGGTATTTATACTTCAACTCTTTATATTTATTTTTAAATATAACCATAGTAGAAATATAACACATAGGTTATATCCCTACGTTGTAGCTAATTAAAGTAACCCTATGGATACAAGAGATAGATTAATAGGACTTATAAGTAACGGTATTGATGTTACGCAAATTAGTGATAATTCGAATAAGAGTATTCTTATAAGAGGATGTGATCCAGAAATGGGTAGACGTGCAATTGAATTATTAACTCCAGTGTTGGGGAATCCTGAAATGGTTTCAGTTACAAACGATGATGACTTCATCACAGAATTACAGAAAAAAAAGTGGTCAGTTATTCATTTTGCACCAGGAGCATGCAGATGTGATTCAAAAAAATTACCCATTCCAGGTGATCGTAAACAAACGAAAGATTGGGGACTTACAGAGTATAGAGCCTTAGTGAAAAAACACCAAGGTCAAGATATTAAAATTGTTGAAACCGCTTATGAACGTCAAATAGTTCCTCTACTCAGAAAAGCCTTGGTGAGTAATAATAAAAATAAATAACTACCTAAAACACAGTCTAAACTAAATTGAATAACTTAGTTTAGACGCAACTTTGGCCACAATATAAACTCAACAATCTCGTTTCACAGTAAATTAAATTTATGGGATAACAAAAATCTACTTAACCAATAAGTAAATCATGAAAAAGGTAATTTTTGTTATAGGACTATTCCTTAGTTCTTCAAGTCTATTTTCCCAATCAGAAAACACTATCAATAAAAAACAAATTAACTACGGCTTTAATCTTGGAATAAACCATTCAAATTTAATCAACAATGCAACGCTGCCTAATAATGCAACATTATCAAATAATTTAGGGTTTCGATTAGGAATTTTGGCTGATTATAAAATTCATAAATCTTTATCAATATCTCCGAAAGCAGAGATGTCTTTTAATAATAGTAAAATCAATTTTATTAATATCGATGAATCAAATACTGAATATGAGATAATGCCAATTAGTCTCGATTTTATGGCTCATTTTATCTTCAAAAAAAATAATTCCAAATTAAGCCCTTATTTACTTTTTGGACCTAATTTCAAAATTCCTATTTCAAAAAAGACTAATATTACAACTGCTTACTCAACCAATTCAGACTTTGCAATTGACTTTGGAATAGGTTTAGTTAAATCTTTTACTCATTTCAATTTTTCTCCAGAATTAAGATACTCTTTTGGTCTAATAAATATTAATCAACACCCTTCACTTCAGTCTCTAAATTTTCACAATATATCATTAGCATTTAACTTTCTTGGATAAAACAAAGTGGGTAAAAATGGCTATACCAAATTGCATAACTCTCTTTAAAAGGGACGTTTAGGCAATTATTAGAGATGAATAAGTCAGAGCTTGAAAATACGGCAAATTGGGATGGAAAAGAATACAAGACTAATGCGCAATGGCAAAATAATGCCATCTACGATTTTATGTCTGAATCTAAATTTAAAAATTCTACATGGTATGATTTTGTCAACGACAACATTGCGGTGACAGTAAAGCATAAAATTCAATTCTCCAGTTATTTCAATAGATTACTCAGGTAAAAAGGCTATCGTTGAAACAAAAAATGGAACAATTTATGAGGCAGATCGGGTTATTGTAACCGTTTCTATTGGGGTTTTAACATCGAATATGATCTCATTTAATCCAGAAATAAATTATGAAAAAAGAAATGCTATTGAATCTATCACATTTCGACAAGGTATATTTTGCAGGAGAAATCAACGACACATATAAACAAATGGGTGTACCTGGTGCTGTGCTATCTGGATACTATTCTATAGACAAACTCCTTACAAAATAAAACTGGCTACAACAAATCCCTAGCAGCATAATGACTTGAAAAAGTAGAACTTTTACTGCTCTGAAATATTAATGCGACAGACCTAAGCATCGAATTTAACACTCGGGGTCGACACAACTGTCCGACAAAGCACCATTGACAACTCTATTAGAGGTATGAAATTACCACGGTAGCTATTTGGTTTCCGACGTATGCTTTAACCAAATAGATTCCCGTGCTTTGAGCCGCAAGATTAACTGCAAAAGTTTGCCCATTGTATTGTGTTAGAATGAGCTCGCCCATATAGCTATAGACCTCCAATTTATCTATTGTTTGTTGTTCTTCACTTACAATATTAATAATACCGTTAGATGGGTTAGGATAAGCTTTGATTGCGGGTTTTTCAATTGAGGCTTTCATTGAAGGTTTTCCAGCAAACCCCTTGCAATCAGGAATTGCATTACAAGGCCCTAATTTGCAATTTTGGCAAGCATTCAAAACATTGGCCACAGCATTGTAGGGAACACATCTAAATCCACCTTTAGAGCAAACCATAATCTTCCTGTTGTTTATATTTGGAATTGTATTCAAATTAGCGTTAGGTTTAGAGCAGATCACATTATATGTGGTAACCTCAACATCATCACTTTCAGTACACCCTAATTGATCTGTGCTAGATAATGTATAGCTTGTCGTTATGTAATCACCCATACCTACAGTAGATGCATTAGTAAGAAAGGATGTAGGATTACCTGTTCCTACAACATTGCCATTCTGATCTGTCCACACACTTGTTGTTGCACCAATTCCACCGGATGTTATCCCATTTAATTCTACTTCTGCATAATCATTTGTATAACCCCAAAATGTTGTTTGACACAATCCTGCCCATACTGATGGAAGTGGAGTTACTGTTAAATCAACCTGGTCGATATTTGAACATCCATTAGCGTCCGTTCCTGTTACTGTAAAGGCTGTTGTTCCTAATGATGGTGTAAATAAAATTCCATCTGTTACCCCATTATTCCATACATAAGTTGTAGCACCTGAACCTGTTAAGGTTACTGTTGTTCCATCGTTACAGACCGATTGATCTGTTCCTGCCGACACTACTGGTAAGTCATTTACCGCTACACCTACCTGGGCGGTATTTGTACATCCATTATTGTCCATTCCTATTACTGTATATTCGGTTGTTCCAAGTGGTGGTATAAATGATACTCCATCTGTTACTCCATTATCCCAAACATAAGTTGAAGCCCCTGATCCTGATAAGGTCACTGTTGTTCCATCATTACAGATTGTTTGATCCGTTCCTGCTAATACTATTGGTAGTTTATTTACTATTACATCTACCTGATCGGTATTTGAACACCCATTCCCGTCTGTTCCTGTCACTGAATAGGTTGTTGTTAATACTAATGGAGCTTGTATTGGTGTAAATGGGACTCCATCTATTACCCCATTATCCCAAATATAACTTACCGCTCCAGTACCTGTTAAGGTTACTGTTGATCCATCATTACAGACTGTTTGGTCTGTTCCAGCTGATACTGCTGGTAAGTCATTTACTATTACATCTACCTGATCGGTGTTTGAACATCCATTACCGTCTGTTCCAGTTACAGAATAGGTTGTTGATAATACTAGTGGGGCTTGTATTGGTGTAAATGAAACTCCATCAATTACTCCATTATCCCAAGTATAACTTGTGGCTCCAGAACCTGTTAAAGTTACTTCTGTTCCATCATTACATATTATTTGATCTGTTCCTGCTGTTACTATTGGTATGGGATTTACTGTTACAGTCTGTGTTGCAGAACTTGGGCACAAACCTGCAGTAACATATTTGATAGTGTACGTTGTTCCTCCTATACCTCCCGAAATCTCTCCTGTTGTTGAATTAATGGATTCACCTGAAAAAGGCATAGAGTCAAATGAAAAAGTTCCGCCAGTTGGTAGAATATTAGTAGCCAAGTTGTTTTCCCCTTCGCAATAATCTGTTAAATTAAAGGAAGTATTTGTTATAATACTATTTAGTGCTAATTGCACAGCTCCTTCTGCATTCAGCCTACCAGCGCCAATTAGTCCAGCATAATTTGGGTTTAAAGAATCTATATCTATTGAAGATTGTTTAAGATAAGTTTCTATTTCCAAATTAGATAAACATGGATTAACAGAAAGCATTAATCCAACTGTACCAACAACAATTGGGGAAGCGTAAGAAGTTCCGCTGCCGGTTATATACCAATTTGGTGCAGGGCTTATCGGAACATCATATCCTGGAGCACTTAAATCAACAGTGCTGTTATGTTGGTGGGTAGAGTTCGGGTTGCCAATGTATTGTTCGTGATTGTCGAACGGGCCAATGCTTGTTACTGCAAATACATTATCATAAGCTGATGGATAAACGAGGCTATCGGGGCCTCCACAAGTGCTTCCATTTCCAGCAGCGGCTATTAGAAACGCTCCGAGTTCAAATGCTTCATCTATAGCCATTTGCTGATAAATATTGAATTCGCAGCCAGAAGTCCAGCTCATATTGATCACTTTTGCACCAGCATTTGCAGCATCCAAGACTTCGTTGTAGTTCATTCTGTATAGACCTAATTTTATATCATATCCGATACTACTCATTCCAACTTCATTATTTGTGTTGCCAGCAGCTGTAATAGCAACTGCAGTCCCGTGACCTTGCGCAGCAGTATTCGCTGGATCATAATGCACAACTTTACCTATAAGCTCTTCGTGATTTACAAAATAATTCTGATCGGTTACAGCTGCCACAATATTAGTATCGCCATGGGTATAGTTCCATGCTCCTTCAGCATTTATTAAGTCTAACGACCACATTGGGTTAAAATTCATAGTGTAATCGTCAGGCAATACTAATGACTCGTATTTAGGACCGTACTCAATTCCGCTTATTGCACTAACATTATTTAGAGCAGTGTAAAGGTCTGCTTCATTACAATTACAACTAAATTCATATACTTTTAATAAATGGGGCTTTTTTGAACTTGGTAAAGCCTGCACATACTTAATATTTAATTTCTTCGCAGCATTTAAATAGAAAGTTGACCTCTCTAGCTCTGATAAATTCTTTACACTACCCCATACGCTTGAATTTTGAGAAACGGCAAAATTTGCAATTGATAAGAAAACAAGTATTAACTGAATGTTTTTTCTGATGGAATTTTTCATAATATGGTTTTAATTAATATAGTTACTGTGCGACAGCCATTACTGTCAAAGTTGGAAGATTAAAATCTATAAAAGAACACTAAAGAGGACATATGTGATATATGAAATAATATTAGTGACGAATGAGGAAATCATATTTTACTCACTGTGACAAATGAGCTACTTAATGTGACAAGCGAAAAGACTAAAATAAAAATTCCGAGATGAATCTCTGATATGTGCGACCAATAGGAATATCTTGATCAAGTACTCGCAAACTATTGGATGATTTCGCAGAAATTTTATCAATTCTAACGATATAAGAACGGTTAACACGAATATAATCCAATTTATCCGGAGGTAATTTTTCAAAATCTCCAATTTTCATGCGGGTAACGTACCTATTTTTTGTTGTGTGGATTTCGATATAATTACCAGTGGATTTCACAAAATAAACATCCAACGAATTAATCTTAACCGTAACGCCCTGAACCCTTATCTTGAACTGTTTTGACCGAGGTGAAAGTCGCTTTATAAGCAATCTCAAGAACTCCCTTACAATATCCCGATTATAAGTTAGCACTCGTATTTTAAAGAACAAATAAATAATCAGCACCACTATAAAAGCCGCGAGAGCGACGAACCATGTCGTTTTGTAAAAAGGCGGAAAAATAGTGAAAGTAAGGCTTTCTTCATTCTGGCTCCAATCGCCTCCCTTGTTTCGTGCTTGAATTACCAACCTATAAGAGCCTGGAGCAAGGGCCTTGTAGGAAACCGTGCTACTATAAGACCTGGTCCAGTTCTTATCAATACCTGCAAGCTTATACCTGTATTCAACAGTTTCATTTCCGCCAAAAAAGATGGTATTGTAATTGATTAGCAGGTCATTCTGGTCATAGCTAAGCTTTGCCAGTGCTTTTCCATCTAATAACCTGTCATAATGGTGAATAGATTCAATCCTAAGGTGTAGATCAATTACTGAATAAGCCGCTTGAATAGGTGGTTTTTGCATATAAAAGAGTCCAGAACGTGTCCCGATCCAAACTTGATCATTTTTCACATGAACGTCGCTAATGTAATTATCACCTATACCGTCCGTCTCATTGTATATGTCAATTTGTATATGATCCGCGAAAATACAAAGTCTATTGGGCCCGTTGTTTGTAGCTACCCATATGATAGAATCGTTTTCTGTAAATAGCGCATGAACTAAATTACTGGACAGACCATCTGACATGGAAACTTTAATTATTGTGTCTCTGTTTTTGATTACTAATCCATTCCCCATTGTCCCAAAAAAATCAATCGATTCTGTTGATCTAATCGCCTCAGTTCTTCTTTGAAGAGCTA